>JAJRST010000633.1 GCA_024278645.1 bacterium
TGACAATTTCTTTTTGCATGGCTCAGCTTCTCTGCAAGAGTCGTAAAAAACAATCTTCGATATTCGGTTGGATGGAGGCGACGACGACCTCGCCGTTGACTTGCGGCGTCAGAAAATCGACGAGTTGTTTTTCGTCCAGCGCGTCGGCGGTCATGGTGATGTGCACGGAATCGCCAAAGGCGTTCACCGATTCGACGCCCGGAAAGGAACGCAGCGCCTGAAGGAGCAGGTATTTGTCGTCAGCGCGTACGGCCCATAATCGCCGATTGAAATTTTGCACGATGCGCGCCGGTTCGTCGATGGACAACAGCTTTCCTTTTTGCATCAGGGCCACGCGGTCGCACAACCCGGCTTCATCCATGTAGGGCGTGGAGACGATGATGGTGATGCCGCGCTTTTGCAGATTCTTGAGCATCTTCCAGAATTCCGTGCGTGACACCGCGTCGACGCCGGTGGTCGGCTCGTCCAGCACCAGCAGGCGCGGCGCATGGATGAGCGCGCAGGAGAGCGCCAGCTTTTGCTTCATGCCGCCGGAGAGCTGCCCGGCCAGGCGCGTCCTGAACGGTTCGATATGCGAATAAATATCCCGGATCAGGTCATAGTTATCCTCGACCGTGACGCCAAAGATGGAGGCGTAAAAACGCAGATTCTCCTCCACGGACAAGTCATGGTACAGGGAAAAACGGCCCGGCATGTAGCCGATCATTGTGCGGATTCTCTTGTAATCCTTTACAACGTCCAGGCCGAAAATGGAGGCGGAACCGGAGTCGGCGAGCATCAGGGTGATCAGGATGCGAAACAGCGTCGTCTTGCCGGCGCCGTCCGGGCCGATGACGCCGAACAATTCCCCCTCCGGCACGCGAAAGCTGACGTCGTCGAGCGCCTGGGTGCGGCGGAAGGTTTTGCAGAGGTGTTCTACGATTATCATGTCGTCAGCCCATGCTAAAATATAACTTCGCCGGGCATACCGATTTTTATGGCCCCGTCGTTTTTAACGTCGATTTTAACGGCATAAACCAGGTTCACCCGTTCTTCTTTGGTCTGGATGATTTTGGGCGTGAACTCGGCCTTGTCCGACACCCAGCGAATGCGGCCGGGATATTCGATGTACTTTGCCCCGTCGTCGATGCGCACGGTGCACGCATCGCCGAGTTTCAGGGCGTGCAATTGTCCGCCGGACACGTAGACCTTTAGCGTCATAACGCTCAAGTCGGCGATTTTGTACAACGGCCGCCCGACGGCGGTCATTTCAAACGCCTCGACATACTTTTCCAGCATTGTCCCGTCAATGGGGTTGATGATGCGACAGCGGTCAAGCTGTTCGTCGATGAGCGCCTTTTTGGCGTCCAGGGCGGCCAATTGCGCCATCACCGCCTGTTTTTGCGCACGCGCGGCGGCGATCTGCTTGTGCAGCACTTTTTGCGCGCCGATGAGATCGTCCAACTGCTTTTGCGTCGCCGCCTCGTCTTGCACCATATTGCGCACGCGTGCAAGATCGATTTGCAGGTTTTCCAGCTTTTGCCGCGCCATGTCGATCTGCGCGTCGGCGCCGGCCATTTGCGATGTGACGCTCTGCCGCTGCGCCAGCAGTTCCTGTTTCTGCAGCGCCAGCATGGTGGTGTCGATAACGCCGACCTGTTGGCCCGCTTGCAGCATTTCGCCCTCGGAAACGACAAAAGAAAGCAGCTTGCCCGTGGCTTCGGCGGCGACGAGAATGTCCGTCGCTTCGAATGTGCCATAGGCCTCGGCGGCTTTGTCGCTTTTTGAGCAGCCGTAAAGCACAAGGGCGGCGAGGATGATTGAGAGTAGCTGTTTCATTCTAATATTCCTGTTTTTCAAGATTATTTGAAAAAACCACCGATTACACGAACAGGCAAAACAATTTCGGGCAAAACTATTTGGAGGTCAAGTCGTTCATAAAAAGTTTTGGCGTCTGTTTGCTGTTATAAATTGTTTTGCCCTTAATAGTTTTGTCTTTAATCATTTCAGCAAGTCGCCAATTCGCGTAATTGGCGAAATTCGCGATTGTTGCACTTGCTACATCTGGCCGGAAATCGTCAAATAATTCACTTTCGCCTGCACGAGCTGAATCTTGTGCAATTCCAGGTTGATGCGCGCTTGCCGTTGCGCATTGAGTTCCGTCAGATACTCGGTGGCGCTGATGACGCCGTTTTGCAGTTGCGACGCCGCGGCCTCGGCGATCTTGCGCCGCAGTTCGATCAGGCGGGCGTCGCTCTCTAGCAGGGCCTCCAGCCGCTCGATTTCGGCGCGGGCGTTTTGCATGGACACGCGAATCATGCGCTCAAAATCGGCTCTCTTGGCGTCGAGGATGTTTTGCCGCGCCAGCAGCGCCTGTTTGCGGCGGCGAGCGCTGTTCCAGTCGAAAATGTTCCACACCAGCCCGGCGCCGACGAGGTAATAATCGTCGAATTCATCGGTGAAAAAGTCATTGCCCGGCGGCTTGCCATAGCCGTACGTGCCGAACAGCATCGCCTTTGGCCAACGCTGCGCGCCAATGACCTTTTTGTTCGCCTCCAGCGCCGACTTTTGCGCGTCAAAGAGCCGTGTCTCCGGCCTGAGTATGGCGACCGTGTCCGGCAGAGTTATCTCCGGCAGATCGAGACGGGCGGAAACGGGCGCGCCAATGAATTCCTCCAGAATAGCGGTCAGCTTTTGCCGGTTGATATGAATTTCGGTGAGCTTTTGTTCAATGTTGATCAACTCGGCATTCAACACATCCACGTTGCTCGGCAGGATGACGCCGTTGGCCACGCCGGAGAGCAGCGCCCCGCGCTGTTTTTTGACCTGCTCCTCAAACAAGCGTGTCAACGCTTGCTGCTTTTCGAGCATAAGCAAGGCAAAATAGGTCTGGTTGATCCGGTCGCGCATCTTGTAGAACTGCACCTCCACCGCCTGTTCGTCGGCCAACAGCAACGCCTGCTCCGCAAGTTTGCCGGCATGAACGACGCCGCCGTCGAACAATGTCTGCGTCACATCCAGCGTCGCCTTGTATTGTTCCTTCGGCATGTTTTGAAACGTGCCCGGGGGCAGCGGTATGGGAAGAGACCCCATGATTTTGTCGAATTCCACGACATGCGACATATAGGTCGCTTTGAGGTTGGCGTCCAGTTTGGGCAGCCATTTGGCGTTCAGGTTTTTTTTGTTCAGCTCATAAAGCTGACGCCGGTTTTCAAGCTCCGTCTGCAGCGGATGGTGTTTTTCGGCTTTTTCATAGCAGTCAAAAAGCGTCAGGTCGCGCGCCATGACCGCCATGGACAGGGCGAACATAAGAATCAAAGTCAGTCGTTTCATTTTTCTTTCACCGCATTGATGACAAAAATTGGCAATGCTGTTTTACGTTGTTCGACAAAGTCGTTGAAATCAATGTCGTGCTGTTTAAAGATAATCTCGATGAGACCGCGGGCGGCAAATGGAAAAACGGATAGAGCAATGATATCGATCATCAACTGCATTTTATCAATATCCTGTAGAGCGCCATTTTCAATGTCCTCATCCATCTGCTCGAACAGATTCTGCCGCAATTCCATAATGCGTTCCGAACCGAAAATCGCCGCCACTCGCTGCGGATGTTTGTTGATCTCTGTGAGCAGAAAGGAGGGGAGGCGCGGATGCGCCTGTAAAAAGCTGATGTGCTCTTGGTAAAAGAGTTTCAGTTTTTCCTCGAACGGCAGCTCGTTGTCGAAACAGGAAAAAAGCTTTTTGAACATCACGCCGGCCAGTTTGTCGAATACCGCATCGAACAGTTTTTCCTTGCTGCGAAAATAGTAATGCAGCAGCGCTTTGTTGATGCCGGCGCGGTCGGCGATTTCCTGCATGCGCGCGCCGTCGATGCCTTTTTCCTCAAAAACCTGGACGGCCGCGTCAAAGATGATTTCTTCGGTCTGTTTTTCTTTTTCCATAATATTGACAAATTGGTTTAATCGTAAGGTTTAACCCTGTGGTTAAATATAGCGGTTGAAAATGTGGGAAGCAAGAATTTTATGTGAATATTCAGCTTGAAAACTCGAGTAGTCGAAAGACAAAATGATTAAAGGCAAAACCATTTGGGGCAAAATAATTTGCAAGAAGCAACGCGCCGGTTCACTATGCGGTTTCAGAAAATAGGGCAGATGTCTATAGGGGGCTGTTTGTGTCTTAAAAGTTGATTTTTGACCAAATCTGGCAAAAGTTGAATTTGACAGTTGGATTTTGGGATTTGGGATTTGGAATTTCCGGCTTGTCCGGGTTAGGGGGGATGCCGAGAGAGTCGGCGACTTTTAACGCCGCTTCGAGGCGGTTCACAAGAACAAAATCGACGCCGTTGTCGAAAAGCGTTTTTATTTTTTGCGCATCGTCCGTGCAGCAATAGTTTATTTTGATTTCATGTTGATGCAACTTTTTGATAAAGGCTGCCA
>JAJRST010000087.1 GCA_024278645.1 bacterium
ATGTCAGGCTGAGCAAAGTCGAAGCCAATGTCAGGCTGAGCAAAGTCGAAGCCCGACGACGCTCAGCCTGACAACAGTCACTTGAGCAGCAGCATCTTGCGAACCATGGTCCTGCCGTCGGCGCTCAGGCGGCAGTAGTAAATTCCCGAGGGGACGATGGCGCCGGCGTCATCATCGGCGTTCCATGTCACCGTGTGCCAGCCGGCGTCCATGCCGCCGTTGAGCAGGGTTTTGACGCGCTGACCCTTGGCGTTGAACACGACCAGGGAAACGCGCATCTGCCGCGGCAGCTCAAAACGAATGGATGTCGAGGGGTTGAAGGGATTGGGATAGTTCGAGTGCAAAGCCATTTCGTCGGGCGCGGCCATTTTCGCGGACACCGGCCCAAAGAGGGTCGAGCGGCCGTCCCGGTCATTCATTTGAATTTTATAAAACCGGAGGACATCGGCGGGGACATCTTTATCGATAAACGTATAGCTATTCTGCGCCGAACTCGCTGAGACGGCTCCTATCTTTTCAAAAGAACCCGATTCCGTCGCGCTCCGAAGCACGTCATAGCCGGCGACAGACACTCCGGCAGGCGTCTGCCAGGAAACGACAATGCCGACGCCCGGCCTGGCCGAGGCGTTAAAATTAATCAGCTCCACCGACGTCGGCTTGACGTTGACGATCCAGGTCCGCTTTGTCGTATCCGAATGGTCATAGACAAAGCCGGTAATGTACACCGTCGACGGCAGCGACGCATTGGGGACGAATGAAAATGCCGACGAATCGCTGACTGGCCAGTCGTCCAAAAGCCATCGGTAGGAAACCGGGTCGCCGTCCGGGTCCGACGCCGTCAGTTCAAACGACAGCAATTGACCCTGCTCGGCGGCCAACACCGTATCCGTCGGCAGCCAGGATTCGATGACCGGCGGATTATTGGAGTAGAGGCTCCTGGCGACGGCCGAAAAAACGGCGTTGACCGTATCATGCGCGGCGATAAAATAATACAAACCGGCGCTGTCGCCGACGGCGACGCGACAGCGGACGACGCCGAGGCTGTCGGTGAGCAGCGGCTGCGTCGACAGGACGGCGCCGCCGTTCCGCGCCGTAAAAACGACCGGCTGTCCGGGAACGACGTTATGATAGCGATCCGTCGCCAGCACAACCAACGGTTCGGGCAGGGACTCGCCGGGATCGGCGGACTGGTTGTCGCCGGAAATAATGGTCAGTGAAGCGGGGACATCAGGCCGAGCCTGCATCTGGAAAATCACGGGGGAGCCTTGCACGCTGTCGACAATGGCGGCAACGATGCTGACGCCGGCGCGCGTCCCCAGGGTGTAGGTGAGCGAGGCGCGGCCGTTCGCATCCGTCAACACGGGTGACAGTTCCAGGCTGTCCGCATGCCCGCCGCTTTTTTGCACCTGAAATCGGATGGGATAGTCCGGCACGCCCTCGCCCTCCGCATCGACGAGCTGCACGACAAGCGGTTCGGCCAGGGGCTTGCCGACAATGCCGCTCTGCCCGTCGCCGGAGAGTCGCTTGAGCTGCGCCGGAATCTGCGGCAGCGGCGTGAATTCCACTTCCGCCGTGTCGGCGAGCGTCAAGTTCAATCCCATCACCGTCGCCGACACGATTTTTGTCTCCGGCGTCGTACTGCTCAAATAGGCTTTGATGACGCCGTCGGCGTCGGTCAGCGTATCCGGCACGGACCAAAAGTTGTTGGCGCCGGTGGCTGAAAACCGCACTTGCAGGCCGGCGCCGACCGGCTGCCCGAGACTGTCTTTCAGGACAACGACGATTTCCGCCCGGCTGGCGCCGTCCGCCGGCTGCGGCGAGGTCGCTGTGATCGTCGATGTCCGTGCATCTACGGGGATGCCCGGGTAGACCCATTGCAGGGGTGAATTTTGCAAAGGCGAACTATCGAATTGGGCGGCGGCTTGCAAGATATTATCCGGCCCCAGGTAGACGCCCGGCGTCCAGAAAACGCGAGCCAGCCCGGCGCTGTCGGTCACCGCCTCGCGGCTGTTTTCACCGCTGATATGACCGCCGCCGGAAACGACCGTGAACTGCACGGGAAAATTTTCCACGGCGTTGCCGTAGGCGTCTCCGACAAAGACGACAAACGGCGACGCAAACGCCTGACCGGCATGGAACGCCTGCCCGTCGCCGCTTATTTTATGCATCGCCGCTGCATGGGCCGCCCGCGCCGTTGCGGTAAAGAACAGCGTATCATCCGACGTCGCCGCCATCAGCGTATAATCGCCGACGACGGTTCCCAGCGTCCAGGAGACGGACGCCAAACCATCGGCGTCGCTGATGACGGTGCGAAGGGAATCGCCGTCAATCGTGCCGCCGTCGGCCACGGTAAACAGCACCTGATAGTCGCTGACCACGGCGCCCCGGGCGTCGACCACCTGCACAACGACGTCATTCGGCAACGGCTCGCCGACGACGCCGCTCTGACCGTCGCCGCTTTGCTTGTTCAACAAATAGACGGGCGTTTCAACGACGGCGGTGAACTCGATCGTTGAATCCGGCGCATCCGGCAACATCGCATGAACCCAGAGCGTCCCGGGCGTCGATCCGGCGACGACAAAAGCCTGCGCCATGCCAGCGTCATCCGTATACACGAGCGAATCGCCCTGAATACGGCCGTCGCCCTGCACCATCCGAAATAAAACGGTCGCCCCGGCCACCGGTTGACCAACTTGATTTCTCACGGCGACGACCAACGGCTCCGGCAGCAGCTCATTCACGTAAACGGATTGCTCATCGCCCGAGACATATTCAATGTGCCAGACATCCGGCGTCAACACGTGCCTTTGGTTGGCGGCGAGGCCTTGTCGCGTCTGCACCGCGCCGTTCACACGTTCAATGCGGACATCGCAGGTCGTCCAATCGCCGAGACCGAAATGCTGACGCAGGTTGTTCGCCGACAGGTAGCCGCTTTGCGAGACCACTTCCCGGTAGGCGAGCAGGTGCGCGGCGTCGCCGAGGTGACCGGGTTCGTAAAGCCATATTTTCGAACCGATGCCGCCGGCGTCGCCTTCCGCTCCGATCACCGTCACGTCGATCCAGTTATTGACCAGATCGCTGCTGTTTTCGAGAAAGACGTTTTCATATTCCGCTGTGGTCAGATATATATCCACATCGCCGTCGCCGTCAAAATCGTTGGCGAGCACGGAGCGGGCGTCCGCGCCGACAATGTCGGCTGCGCCATCGCCGGCATAGACAAAACCGCCGCCGTCGCCGAGATACAAGCGCGCCATTGATGTGCGAAAGAAATTCCAGATTCGGCTTTCATAGTAGCGATCGAATTGGTTGTTCTGCAGGCAATAGACGTCGAGGAGGCCGTCGTTGTCGGCGTCGAACAACTGCACGGAAAAGCCGCTCATAGCCAGGCGGGACGGCGGCGAGTAGGCGGTAAAATGTCCGGCGCCGTCGTTGGTGTAGATGTCCAGGAAAAGCGAATCTGGGGTGTAGGATTTGACTTTCGAGGCCAGAAACAGGTCGGGATCGCCGTCGCGGTCAAAATCGGCAAAGACCGCCCCTTGCGTCCTCTCTCCGGCGTCAACGCCGAATTGCGCGGCGCGGTCGGTGAAAAAGCCGTCGCCGTCATTGACGAACAGTTCGTTCGCCGCGTTCGGCCAGGAAAGATAAATATCCGCATCGCCGTCGTTGTCAAAATCCACGGCGGTGACCGACGGCGTGTCGTCGCCGGCGGCGCTCCCGGCGGCAAATCCTCGTGCCTGCAAGGAAAAATGGCCGCTGCCGTCGTTGATGTACATTTCATGATCCGAATTTTGATTGACGGCGAGCAGATCGACATCGCCGTCGTTATCCGCGTCAAAGGCGACCGCTGCGCTTGTTCGCGCGTCCGACGCCTCCATGCCGCGGACGGCGCTCTCTTGCGAGAAAAAGCCGTCGCCGTCGTTGATATACAGCCGATTGCCGCCGCCAAAATCGCTGCAAAACAGATCGACGTCGCCGTCATTGTCGGCGTCGAAAAACAGGGCGGAAAAGCTGCCGGCATTTTCATCGATGCCGCGAACCGCCGTCTCGTCGGCAAAAGTATGATCCGCCTGCTGAATGTAGAGAATGTCGCGCAGGCTCTCGCCCTCCCGGTAGTTGGCGACATAAATGTCGTCCAGGCCGTCGTTGTTGACGTCGGCGACGGCGAGGCCGTGCCCGCCCTTGAGCGCCTCCAGGCCTACGACATTGTTCGTGAATGACTTGTCGTCAAAGCGGACCGGCGTCTCTGCCGTGTAAATTTTCAGGTCCGAATAAATCGGGCCGGCAACCGAGTTGTAAATATCGTCGCCGCCGATGCTGATATGCTGGATGCGTTCGATCGGGCCTTTCATCAACTGTTTTTTGACCTCTTGCCCGTTGAAATAGAGCCAGATATAATCGTGATCCCAGACGAATTTAAAGCGATAGGTTTTATCGTAACTCCACTTGTTGTCCATCAGCACTTCACGGTCTTTGTCCCGGCTCACCTTGCCCTCGAAAGCGGTGTCGAACTCCATGCCGCACTTGTCGTCGCCGTTAAAGTAATTTGTGCCTGTGCGTAAAAAGGTGAACGAGGAGAGACTGTCCTCGTAAAACAGACTGAGCTGGCTATGCGGACGCGAGGTAAAGCAAAAAATGGTCTGCTTGCCATGCGTCGCCTGTACGCGCGGATTAAAATTGGTGATGGAGAACTCGATCGACCAGACGGCCGGCAGTCGATTTTGCAGTTGCAGCGTCAGCTTGCTGTTGCGTTCCGCTCGCCAGCCGTTGTCGACAAAGACGCCCGCCTTGTTGGCAATAATCGCAAAAGCGTCCTGACCTTCGCCGGTCAATGGATTTTCATACAAAAGCCGCGAATACCGCGGCGCCTGTGCAAAAGCAAAAGAAGTCATTATGATGAATAAAACCAGTCTATAAAACCATCGAATCATTGCATATTCCCTTTATGTCTCTGCATTTTTAACGAAACAGATCGAAACAACCTGCCGAAGAAGCGCTTTCTCCTGTTCATGTATGTTACTGCAAAAAGGGGTAATGTGCTTACATTAAATGTCAGGATAATTACTGTCAGGATAATTACTGTCAGGATAATTACTGTCAGGATAATTACTGTCAGGATAATTACTGTCAGGATAATTACTGTCAGGATGATTACTGTCAGGATGATTATTGTCAGGATGATTATTGTCAGGATGATTACTGTCAGGATGATTATTGTCAGGATGATTATTGGCAGGATGATTATTGGCAGGATGATTATTGGCAGGATAATTACTGTCAGGATGATTATTGTTAGTGTTTTAAAAGTTGATTTTTGACCAAATCCGGCAAAAGTTGAATTTCACAGTTGGATTTTAGGATTTGGAATTTGGAA
>JAJRST010000634.1 GCA_024278645.1 bacterium
CGGTGCATCGGCCGTGCCTTGCACGATAAATTTGGGCATTTCAATGGGCGCCAGCGCCGCCCGGATATCGTACTGCATGGCATCGATAAAAAAATCTCTTTTTATCGCCCAGCCGTCATATTCGACGATCTGCTGGTTTTCGATGATCTCATTCGCATTTGTCGTATAGCTTTCAAACAGCGACTTCATGTCCGGCACCGTCGACCAAAGAACGAGCGCTTCGACCGGCTGATCGGCGACTGTCAAAACAGCGGTGGCGGCGCCCATGCTGATGCCAAGCACGGCAACGTGCGCATAACCCTCCCCTGCCGCCCAGGCGATGGCGTCCCGTAAATTGGCGATATTGTGTGAAATCAGGCTTTCTTCAAATTCGCCTTCGCTGTCGCCGGAGCCAAAGAAATCGAAGCGCATGGCCTAGAGGCCCTCGGCGGCAAAGTGGCGCGCCGCTTCGACGAACAATCGCTTGTTCTCCGTCTTGGCGCCGGTAAAGCCGTGACACAGGAGAATGATTTTATCCCCTTGCGTCTTGTGATGCATACCAACGATTTGCCGCCCCTCGCTTTTGAAACAGATGGGCCGTTCTTCCACGGGGGATGTTGATTTTCGTTTTGCCATATTCGACCTCTTTTAAAAATGAAAAAGGCACAGCAGCGCCAATCATGGTTATCAGCCTCTGTGCCCACATTGTGAATAGTCATGCTTTTTCAAAAATCAGAGTTTGCCCGTCAAACTCCAGAACTTTAATTTCCAAACCATCCAATAGGCTTCGTGCACAATCTTTTTCGACATTTTTGATTCGCCAAAGCGTCGGTCGACAAAGACGATCGGCACCTCGCCAAGCGTAAAGTCCTTCTTCCAGGCTTTGAATTTCATCTCGATCTGGAAGGAGTAACCGTCAGATTTTACATTGTCCAGGTCCAGGCTTTCAAGCACCTGGCGACGATAGCAGACAAAACCGGCGGTGCAGTCTCGCAAAGGCAGGCCGGTCACCATGCGCGTGTACAGGCTGGCGCCCATGCTTAACAGCAGGCGTTTCAACGGCCAATTGACGACGTTGACTCCCTGGCAGTAGCGGGAGCCAATGGTCACATCATATTTTTCACTGCCTTGCAAAAGCCTGGGAATGTCATTGGGGTCGTGTGAAAAATCGGCGTCCATTTCGAGAATTCGATCATAGTCATGTTCCAGCGCATATTTGAACCCGGCGACATAAGCCGTGCCGAGCCCAAGTTTGCCTTTGCGGCTCAGCAAATGAATCTGCGGATACAGCTTTGTCATGGCTTCGACGATTTCGCCGGTGCCGTCCGGCGAAGAATCATCGACGACGAGCACATCCAGACCTTCGATGTTCATCTCCATCAGAGTGGCGAGCATTTTTCGAATGTTATCACGCTCATTAAAAGTCGGGATGATGAGCAAAGACTTCAAGACAATTCCTTTTCCATAAAATTAGACTATGGGTATTTAACCCTGGACAAGAGCTTTATATTTCCGCAATCCTTCCTCGACATCGGATAATTCCAACCCCAATGTGTTGATGGCCTTATCGACGATCAACCCGGACTTTAAAGGCCGGGGCGCTCGTTGCTTCAGCGCCGAAGAGGTGATCGGTTTGATCAGCGACGCATCGAGATCAAATATTTCGGCGATTTTCAGGGCAAAGTCGTAGCGGCTGACAATCTCCCGGCCGGCGACATTGACGACGCCGTGATATTGCGTGCGCACCAGCTCCCACAAGGCGCGCGCCAGATCGTCGCTGAATGTGGTGTTGCCGATCTGGTCGGTGACAATGTGCACGGCGTCGCCGCGACGCAGCTTTTTAATCATCCAGCCGACAAAGTCCGGACGATTATTTTCCGAAACGCCATAGAGCACCATGGTGCGCGCGATGGTAAAGTTCAACGGCGAGCCTTTCAACACCTGCTCCGCCGCCAGCTTCGACTGGCCGTAAAATCCCAGGGGACTGGGGGTATCCGTTTCCTTGTACGGCCCCTTTGTCCCGTCAAAGACATAATCGGTGGAAATGTGGTAAATGCTCGCGCGAACTCGCCGCGCCGCAAACACCAGGTTTTCCATGGCAATGACGTTCACCAGCCAACAGAGGTCGCGTTCTTTTTCGGCGCCGTCGACGTTGGTGTAGGCGGCGGCGTTTATAATTTTATTGGGCTGCACCTCGTCAATGAGGGCGATCAGCGCATCGCGGTCGGTAAGATCGCAGGAACGATATTTATTTTTCTCAATGAATTGATGATCCGGCGAAATATCCGTGGCGACCACCTGAAAGCCGGCGGGCGTGTACTTTACCAGGCGTTGGCCCAACAATCCATGACAACCTGTGATTAATACTTTCATAGTCCTTCTTTTTTTTATAATTTGCATCCATTTGCACGAAATGCGTTTAATTTTTTTTCTATTGACGAATCTTTCAAAGCGCCTATATTCGCGCAAAAAACGGCGGCATTGCGCGCCCCGGCCTTGCCGATGGCCATGGTCGCCACAGGGACGCCGGCCGGCATTTGTACAATGGCATAAAGAGCATCCACCCCCTGCAGGGCCGAGCCGCCGAGCGGCACGCCGATTACCGGCAGCGTTGTGTAAGCGGCGATGACGCCCGGCAAATGGGCGGCCATGCCGGCGCCGGCGATGATCGCCGAATAACCTTTTTCACGCGCCGTGCGGGCAAATTCAGCCGTCTGCGTCGGCGTGCGGTGCGCCGACATGGTAAAGGTATCAAATTCAATATCAAAATAATTTAAATATTCCTCGGCAGCCGACATGACTTGTGCGTCCGACGTGCTGCCCATGACAATGGCTACTTTCATTCCTTGCTTTCCTTTTTAACGGGTTTTGTTTTAAAAGTGTGCGCCATCACATCGAGCTGGCGCAGAAAAGGATATTTGCGCACGCCCGGCGCGTAAACGGCAAGATCGATTAAATACATGCGGCCATCGTCCTCGTTGTAAAAACCGTAGGTGCGAAACGGGCCGCCCATGACATGCTTGTCATTCTGCCACACGCCGTCCAGGCGGATGGCATAGCGATCGTTGAAATCAACCACCTTGTCGCGCACGGTGATCAGCGAATCTTCATACACGTAATCGCCGTCGTAGAACATGTCGACAAAATAGGCTCTCTTTTCCAGGAGCCATTCTTTCGACAAGACCGAGGGGTCCTCCACCGGCTCCCAGTAAACGGAAAACCAGCGTTGCGGGCTAAAGCGGCGCAGCCAGACGTAGCGCAGCTCGCTCGAATCCACGGCGACAAAATAATCATGCGGCACGCGGACGCTCCAGCCGTGCTCCTGCATCAGCTTTTTCTCAATCTCTTTTTGCTCGTACATTTTGAAAATGGTGCGAAAAGTATGAGCGGTGCTAAAGGAATCAAAAACATCAAAGATTTTATCGCCTTTTTCGACAATATCCTTTTTTAATGTTTCAACATCCTTTGCAACGACGACGGCCAACACCTGGTTGAGCGCCCAGGCGTCTTTTTTCTGAAAAAGAAACGCCTCGTCGTTGCGCACCCGTTGTTCGGACTCGTCGGACAGCAGCTTGTCCAGCAGGTCCTTCATCTCGCCTTCGGACTGCAGGGTTCCGAGAATGAGGAGGTTTGGAAACCGCATCACTCGGCGCAGCTCCTCGGGATTTTTCTGCTGCAGGCTAAAAACGGGCTCCGGCTGCGGGGTGTACAGAATCTGCTGAAGGGCCGCGCTCAGTTCATCCTGCACGTCAACCCACAGC
>JAJRST010000635.1 GCA_024278645.1 bacterium
CTGGCCGATGATCTGGCCGAGGGGCAGCGGCATTGAATACGGCTATGTGTTCGTCTTTTTTGTCGCCGCCGAGGTGGTCGATGCAAACGGCAATATCGTCCATATCTCCTCGGATCGCTTTCATCGCGGCGGCATCGAACAGTCGCCGGATAAAAGCCATTGGTATGACTTTAAACCGTTGCCCAAGTATTTCAACAACCATCATCTGGGCTCCACAGAGTGGGATATCGGCGGCGTAAGCGAGGATGTGGGGCTGGACGGCTTTCCTGGAACCAACGATTTTGGCGAGGGCGACGGCGAGCTGCAGACGGGAGAGGATTTCAACAGAAACGGCGTCCTGGACTTGAGCCTGATCAATGTGGCGGAATGGGCGGCGATGACGCACTTGCGCGAGACATGGCCGCAATACTGGCCGGCGCAAAGCTACCCGGGCGATGACCGGGCCATCGGCGAGGAGCGCCCCGGCGTTCGCGCCGGCAGGTGGAACGGCGAATACGGCGCCTACGCCCGCGCGGATCAGGAGTCCTATTACCTGATGGATGATCACGAAAACGACGAGTTTGAATATTATCCCTTTTTCATTCCGGGGACGGATCAACCGGACGACCGCCCGTGGCCGGAAGGGCGCCGGGGCCTGGGCATCACCGTCGAAGTGCGAAATTACCAGTGGGTCGCGCGCCTGGCCGAAGACCTTATGATTTCCATTTATGACATCACCAATTATGGCCGCAAGCTCAGCAAGGTCGTCGTCGGCATGTACAGCGATGTGGACGTCGGCGGCTCCTCCGGCGGCGACGATTCCAACTTTGACACCGTCGACGATATTACTTATGTGTGGGACAAAAGCGGAATTTCAACACAGGGACTGCCCACGGGCTACTTTGGCTTTGCCTTTTTGGAAAGTCCCGGTCTCTCCGACAACCGCAAGGATGACGACGAAGATGGGTTTACGGATGAGAGCCAGACCAACAGGATAGATGAAGACGGCGACTGGCGATCGTGGGTCGACCTGAACGGCAACGGCGTCTGGGACAACGAGGATTTGAATTATAACGGCGAACTGGATCCGGGCGAGGATGTCAACAACAACGGCAAGCTTGATATCGAGCCGGTGTGGGACGACGTCGGCTCCGACGGCCTGGGCCCGGAAGATGAAGGCTATCCCGGCCCCGATTCGGACGGCACCGAGGCCAATGGCATTCCCGACTGGGGAGAGCCGAACTTTGATATGACCGACAATGACGAGTCCGATCAGGTCGGCTTGACTTCGTGGTACCTGAAAGACGTGGACAGCCGCGTCGCCATGGACGAGGAGTTTTGGGAAGTGGAGCTGCAACCGGGCACCTTTGATATTGACGAGGAATACACTCGCGACGTCGCATTCAGCTATGGCAGCGGCTTTATCGAATTGAATCCCGGCAAGCAGGGCACGCAACGTTACGCCATCGCCACCCTGTGCGGCAATGACGAGTATGACATCTTTCGCGACAAACGCACCATGCAGAAAATTTACGATTCGGATTACAATTTTTCCAGACCGCCGCGCAAGCCCATCCTGACCACAATTGTCGGCGATAAAAAAGTCATTTTGATGTGGGACAACCTGGCGGAAAAATCCAAGGATCCCATTTATGGTCGCGACTTTGAAATGTACAAGATTTACAAAAGCACCGACCCCAACTTTGCCGACATCAAGACGATCACCGATGCTTATGGCAACCC
Organism: bacterium; assembly: GCA_024278645.1. Classification (GTDB taxonomy): domain Bacteria; phylum Zhuqueibacterota; class Zhuqueibacteria; order Residuimicrobiales; family Krinioviventaceae; genus JAJRST01. Next base: position 1,723 of record JAJRST010000635.1, read on the forward strand.
GTTGCTTTTCACGCCCCTGGCGCAGTTCGATCTCAAGGACGGATTGTTCGGGTCGCATCCCATTCCCCTGGGAGGCAGCGGCGAAGCCGACGGCAACGATCTCGGCGTATCCTATGACATGGGCACGGACAGCGGATTAAAGCATTCCTATGTCGACACCAACGTGACCAACGGCCGCACTTATTACTATGCCGTGGTTTCCGTGGATAAAGGCTATGATGTTGACTTTTTCGAAAGGGGCCTGACCGACCGCCCGAACCTGGCGCCGAACAGCCCGACGGAATGTTCGGCCACTATTCAGGTCGATCCGTTGGGGCGGCCGACATTCATCGACAGGAACTGCGCCGTCGTCGTGCCCACGGAGCCGGCCGCCGGCTACCTCGAGCCGCAGACGGAATCGGGCATCGAGCATGTCGCCGGCCTGGGCACCGGAGAGATTCATCTTGAGGTTTTGATTCCCGACAGTGTCATGACCGGCCATGAATATCGCCTGACCTTTCTGGACGATTCTACCTTTGAGAGGTTTGACGACTTTTTCAAATCCGGCAATACGGTGGGCGCCTGGCTGGTGGACTTGACCACCGGCGACACCCTGTTTACCCCTGAAACCGATTTTAACGGCAGCGCTTTTGAGGAAAAGCTTTTTCACGGTTTCAAGCTCACCATCGACAACGACGATTCCGTCAACGTGGACTGGTCCGGTTGGGTGAGGAGTCGCTCCAATATCTATGGCGATCCCCGCGGCTGGGATCAACAGACCCTGGCCGTGCCCCGGGATTACGAAGTGAGAGTGGGCGAGCTGGGCATCGATTCATCCTACTCGGCGGTGCCGGGACGCGCGCGAAAAACAAACTTTACCGTGATGGATATCACCGACCCGGAAAACCCGCAGCGCGTCGTCTTTGGACTTGGCGAGAACGCGGACGACCCGGACTCGTTGCTGGGCATATTGAGCCACGGCGATGAAATCGCCATCAAGGTCGCACCGTTAAAGCTGGTTTTTGGCGAGGATACGACATTCATCTACACAGAAACGACATGGCGCATCAAGTTCAGTCTGCCGCGAGGCGTGGAGCAAATCAATCAAGTCTTGCCAAAGGCCGGCGATATTTTCCGCTTTGTTACCAAAAAGCCTTTTAATCGGCATGATGCTTTTGAGTTTAAAATGATCGGCGGCGACTATGACTATGCACGCGCCGCCACGGCCATGGATGACATTTATACCGTTCCCGATCCCTATATCGCAGCCAGCACGCTCGAACCCAGGCTGGTCAACCAGGACATTGGGCGCGGCGAGCGGCGGATCGATTTTGTGAATTTGCCCAAGGAGTGCACCATTTCCATCTTTACCAGTTCGGGGCGACTTGTCCGTGAAATTTATCACTCCTCCGCTCAGGAGCTCGGCCGCGAGTCGTGGGACTTGCGCACCACGGACGGTTTAGAGGTGGCGCACGGCATCTATATTTACCATGTGGATGCACCCAACGTCGGCACAAAAATCGGAAAATTGGCAATTATTAAATAAGATAACTCTGGAGTGTTTAGAATATGAATAAGCGCATAGTCGTTTTAGCTGTTTTGCTGCTTGGGCTGTCCATCGGTTCTCTAACCGCCCAGGAAAAGGAGGAGGCGCCTTTTCAGTTCGTCACGGATGTTTCCGGCGTTGGCACAAGTGCGGCCACTTTTCTCGAAATCGGCGTCGGCGCCCGCGCCGTCGCCATGGGAGGCGCCTATGTCTCCGTGGCCAACGACGCTTCCGCCCTCTATTGGAACCCGGCGGGCATCGCCTGGATCAATAACTTTCAGGCGGAATTGATGCATACGGAATGGCTGGCCGGAACCAGCTTCGATTATGTGGGCCTGGTCATTCCCGTGCAGTTCCTGCGATCTTCTTTTGGCGTGAGCTTTACCAGTCTGGATTACGGCGAGTCCCCGGTGCGCACCGTCGATCGTCCCGAAGGCACGGGCGAACGATACGGCGCGCGCGACTTTGCCGTCGGCCTCACTTATGCCGTGGCGTTGACCGACCGATTCTCCTTTGGAATTTCCGGCAAGTACATTTCGCAAAGAATATGGAGCGAGGCGGGAAATACCATGGCCATGGACCTGGGCGTGTTTTACAGCACCATGCTGGAAGGATTGCGGCTTGGCGCCAGTATCAGCAACTTTGGCGGCGAAATCAGGCTTGCCGGCCGCCATCTCACCACGATTCACGATCCCGACCCGCGCGTGGCAAATTTTGATCGCGTGCCGGTCGATTACAAAGTCAGCGCCTATCCGCTGCCGCTGCTTTTCCGCGTCGGCATCTCTTATAGTAAAAAAATCGGACAATTCGGAGATATTCTTCTCTCCATGGATGTGCTGCATCCCAGCAATGCAACGGAGAGCATCAACCTGGGTATGGAATACGGATTTGGCGCCATGTTTTATTTTAGAGCCGGCTACCAAAATTTGTACGAGCGCGACAGCATCAACGGTCTGACGCTCGGCGGCGGCATCGATTACTACCTGGCCGGTCGGATGGGCATTCGCGTGGATTATGCCTGGTCGGACTGGGGAATACTCGAGAATACGCAGAGATTTTCACTTGGACTTGCTTTTTAAACCAACGAATCGAGCTTTTGGAAGGAGGTGGTGAGCCGGAGGCGCAACATTATTTTACGTGAAAGGTGCGTGGCGTTGTCTCGGGAGAAAACGACGACACGCGCAGGAGCAATGCGTTTGTAAATCCATTTTATTTGAGGCTAACGCCAAAAGGAGGAAACATGCACAGAACTTTTACATCTTTTATTGTGCTGTTCGTTTTGCTATGTTTGGGCGCCAGTTATGTTCTGGCGCAGGAAGTTGAACCAAACGACACTTTTAAAAACGCAACAGTACTGCTCGACAATACCGAACCGTGGGCGGAAATTTCTTCGTCTGAAGATGTCGACATCTACAAGATTGTCATGTCCACGGACAGCATCTATCACATCTATTCCGATTCTTCCGACCTCCCCAATGATCTAACCGTGGAGATGTTCTTTGAGGCCGACACGACTTTGAATATTCTGCATGGCGATCCGGCCGGCCGAGCCGGTTGGGGCGATTTTCGCATCGCCGGCTGGGTGCCTTTTGAGTATGGCGCCGGAACCTACTATATCAAAGTGACGCATCCGCAGCCGATCACCGGCGAGTTTACCGGCAAATACAAAATCCGTCTCATTTCGCAAAACCTGGATTTCTGGGCCAATTTGCACGAGCCGGACAACACCTTTCAGGAATCTTTCGGCCAGTTTGCGCTGCCCATCGACGGCACTCGCTTCAACGGCATGTTGTTTGACATCAACTCTCCGCCAACCGGTCAGGACGATATCGACATTTTCTACATGGCCGGCGAGCAGGGCAAACGCCTGTGGGTGGAAACGGAGCCTGTGCAGGGTTATCCGCACACGCGCGACATGGACAGCAAAATTTACGTGTGGGACGGCGACGGCACTCAGCTTCTCGTCGACAATGACGACAAGAGCAACCAGGAAGAAGATTTTGGCGCCAACAACGTCTTCTCGCTGTGCGTGCTCGACAGCCTGCCCTACACCGGTTTGTACTATGTCATCATCACCAGCTACTATGCCGCCTATAATAACGACGGCGTATCGCGTCATTCCGATGAAGACCCCTCCACCGGCGGCTATGTCGCTTACGCCTGGATGGGCGAGACGGAACAAGAGATGGAACCCAACAACTCTCCCGAACAGGCGACGCCGATATGCGAAGGCATCAGCGGACAGCGGGCCGGCGCCAACAACAATCTCATTATCAACGGCAAGTTTGACAGCGACGGCGACGTCGATTGCTACGCCGTGAACCTAAAGACGACGAAAATGTATTCCTTTAACACCGCCAATTCAAGCGTCGGCGGCGACATTATGGTGGAAGTTTACAGCAAGGACGACCTGGGGACGAACCTCATCGACGATTCCGTTGAGGGAAAGTACAATTCCAATGATTTCAGGCTTTCCGGCTGGATTCCTCCACAGAACGGCATCTACATCGTCAAGCTGACCCCGGCGTCCGGCTCCATCGGCGGCGAGAACACCGGCGAATACCAGTTCGGTATGGGATGGGTCACCTGGATTTCGGCGTCCAAGACCGGCGAACCGGACAACAACGACCAGATCGCCTCTGAAACGAACCAGGTCGAGATCGATTCCAGCCAGAACTATGGCATTCTCTATCCCGCCGGAGATGTCGACTGGTATTGGTTCGACGGCAACGCCGGCGACATCATTCATGTGGAAACCTTCAGCGCGCTCGATCTTGACGGCACATGGGGACGCGATCTCGATACAAAGATCACCGTCGTCGACCCCAGCGGCAACGTTGTGGAAAATGACGATTTCCGTCCCGATGACGGCAGCCGCCATCCCGGCAACACTTTTTCAGCCGTAAAAGATTATACGTTGCAGGGGACCGGAACGGTCTGGATCAAAGTGCAAGGCTATTACGACGAAATGGGCCCGGCCGGCAAGAACCCGCTCGGCGCTTATCGTCTCTTCGTCTACTCCAGCGCCGCGGCGCCGGAATTTGCCGAAAAAGAGAGCAACGATCTGTTCAAGCTGGCCATGAAGCTGCCGGAGGACAAAGACGTCAAGGCAAAATTTTCCAAGGGTGGAACGCCCAGCGCCGATGATGTGGATATTTACGCCATCGACATGGTCACGACTCGGATGTACTTTGTCAATTCCACCGAGAGCGATGTGGCTGAGAACATCCATGCGGAACTCTATGCCGCTTCGGATACGACGACCAATATCCTCGATTCCGACATCGACGGTCGGTATAAAAACAACGATTTCCGCCTGGCCGGTTTCATCCCGCCCGAAGACGGCGTTTATTACCTGAAATTGACCTGCCCCAATCCCGGACTGGGAAAATACACTGTTCGCGCGCGCAGCACAGCCATTGACGAAGTGGCGCCGTTCCATGAACCGGACAACACCCTGGCCGAGGCCGATGCTCGCGGCGACTATCCCATCGACGGCGTGCCGCAAAAAGGCGCACTCTACAACGAGGCGGATCCGACAAAGTCGAACGACCTGGACATCTTCCGCTTCTCTTGCGTCGCC
>JAJRST010000007.1 GCA_024278645.1 bacterium
GGCGACGTCCCGGTCGACAATGCGCTGCTGCAACTCTATGTGGATGGACGCCGCGCCGCCCAGACATCGTTGCAGCTCGACCCCGGCGCCGCGGCGACCAAGGTTTTTGGCTTTACCCTGGAGAAAAGCGGCTTTTCATCGGCGCGCATCCATCTTGAGGACGACGACCTGCTTGAGGATAATGACAGCTTTATTACCTTTTATGTGCCGGAAAATGTGAACGTCGGCATGGTCGGCGACGAAGCCGAGCTGTTTGTCCTGTCTCTTGCCGTCGCCGCCGAAGGACGCGAGTCTCATTTTCTTCTGAAACGCATCCCACAGGCGAGCCTTCGTTCGGCCTCCTTTCTGAATTTTGATGTTTTGGTGCTGTGCGACGTGCCCGCCTTTGATCGACAGACCGTCGAAAAATTCAAGGAGTTTGTTGACAATGGCGGCGGCCTCTTTTTTGTCCTGGGAGACAATGTCGATATCCGCGCCTATAACAACACGCTGACGTCGATTCTACAACTGCCCAAACTGGTGGATGTCATCGGTTCGTCTGCCGGCGGCGAGGGAACTCTGCTCCTCGATAAATATGATGCAACGCATCCCCTGTTTACCGGTGTATTTGAAACTCAAAAACCGGAATTTGTCCGGCCCGAATTTCGTTTTGCCGTTAAAGTCGTTCCCGATGAAAACACACATTCGATTATGCAGTACAGCAGCGGCGACCCCTTTTTATTCGAGAAAAAATCGGGCGAGGGGACGATCCTGGTAATGACAACAGGCTTTAACGAACGTCTTTCGGACATCAGCAGACGCACCATTTTTGCGCCGTTGATGACTCGCATTCTCGCCTACGCCGGAACATCGCAAACAATCGCCGGGCGGCGTTTTTTTGTCGGAGATGAAATACGCTACAAATTGCCGCCCCAGGACGTCAACCGCGAGCTGGAGATCAAACGACCGGATGAAAAATACGATCGTTTAAAGCCGGCCATCACCCCAAGCGGCGCCTGGATCTATTATTCGCAAACGGATTTGCCCGGCGTGTACGAACTTTTGGCCGATGGAAACGTTAAATACCAATGGGCTGTTCAGCTTGACCCCCGGGAAATGGATGCGACGCCCGTGGCGCTGCAAGGTTTTACAGATAATGCTTCGACGATTGTTTTGCAGGACAATGTGATCCTGAACGAGTTTGTGGCGTCGCAGCGACATGGCCGGGAACTGTGGAAATATTTCGCTCTGGCCGCTTTTGTTTTATTGATCGTCGAGATGTTGCTTTACCGCGAAAAGGGCGAAGTCCCGGCGGATTAGAGTTTTAGGAGTATATGTGCAAAAAACAACGATAATAAACAGGGAGCGAGCGATTGTCGTGGGCATGGTCAGACCGGACCAGAGCCGCGCCATGGTGGATGAATACCTGGATGAACTGGAGCTTCTTGCGGACACCGCCGGCGCGGAAGTGGTCGAGCGCGTCGTGCAGGAACGAAAACGCATGGACGCCGCCTTTATGATTGGCCGCGGCAAACTGGAGGAGCTGGCGGCCATGGCCAAGTATCTCGACGCCGACCTGATCATTTTCGACGACGACCTGACGCCGGCGCAGGTGAAAAATATTGAGCAGCTTTGCCATAACAAGATTCTTGACCGCAGCGGCCTCATCCTGGATATTTTCGCCAAAAATGCGCGAACCCGCGAGGCGCGCACCCAGGTCGAGCTGGCGCAGTTGAATTATTTGCTGCCGCGGCTGACGCGTCAATGGACGCACCTTTCGCGGCAGGTGGGCGGCATCGGCGTGCGCGGACCGGGCGAGACGCAGCTCGAGGTCGACCGTCGACTCGTTCGTAAACGGATTCGTTGCCTGGAGGATGATCTGGAAAAAATCAGCCTTCAGCGCACCAACCGGAGGAAAAGCAGGCAAAATGTTTTCAAAGCCGCGCTGGTCGGCTATACCAATGTCGGCAAATCGACGCTGTTGAACGTCCTCACCGACGCCGGCGTGCTTGTGGAAGATCGTCTGTTCGCCACCCTCGATTCGACCATCCGCGCCGTCGAGTTGTCCGATCATCGACGTTTGCTGTTGATCGACACCGTCGGTTTTATTCGCAAACTGCCGCATCACCTGGTGGCGTCGTTTAAAAGCACGCTCGAAGAGGCGGCGGATGCGGATATGCTGCTGCACGTAGTGGACGTGTCCAACCCTTCTTTTCGCGAGCAGATGCATACGGTGGCATCCGTGCTCAAGGAGCTGAACCTGGACGAAAAACCGACGCTCAAAGTGTTCAATAAAATTGACAAGATAGAAGACAATGCCTTGCTTGCCGAGTTGCAGGCGTCCGAACAACCGTGTGTGTTCGTTTCCGCCGCCCGCGGCATCTTTGTCAATGAAATGGTGGTAAAGTTAACCGAGTTCATCGACTTGCAGGGGCGCAGGATGACCGTCTCGTTGCCGGTGCAGGAATCCAGGGCGATAGCCAGGCTGCATGAACTGGCGGAAATTCTGAACGTTGATTACCAGGACAGCCGCGCCATCATTGAACTCAAAACGGATGATGTGAACGCGCAGAAAATTGAGCATCTTGTATCATCGTTTTAATTCGGGGATTTTATGCGTATACTTGTCGCCGATGATGACAGAAATATACGTGAATCGTTTCAATGGCTTTTACAAAAAAACGGCCATGATCTGCACCTGTGCAGCAACGGCGAGGAGGCCGTCGACGCCGTGCAGGAGAGGCGTTTTGATCTTGCCTTTTGCGATGTGATGATGCCCGGCATCGGGGGCGTACAGGCGCTTGAACGGATGCTGAGCGCGCAGCCGCGGCTCAAGGTGATCATGATTTCCGGTCAGGCGGATATTGCCACCGCCGTCAAGGCGACGAAAATCGGCGCCTACGATTTTCTGGAAAAGCCGCTCAACCCGGAAAAGGTGCTGCTGGAAATAAAAAAGCTTGAAAAGCAGCGCGCCATGCAGGCTGAAATGGACAAGCTCAGGAATATCGTCGAGTATGAATACCGGCTCGTCGGCGACTCGCCGAAAATGCAGGCGTTGAAGGAGATGATCCGGCGTGCGGCGCCCAGCGACGGCCGCATACTCATCAGCGGCGAAAACGGCACCGGCAAGGAGCTGGTGGCCCGGGAGATTCATAAGCAAAGCGGACGCCGGGGCAATTTTGTGCAGCTCAACTGCGCGGCGCTGCCCAGGGAGTTGATCGAAAGCGAGCTGTTCGGCTACGAAAAGGGCGCCTTTACCGGCGCCTATAAACGCAAGATCGGCCTCATCGAGGAGGCCGAGGGCGGCACCCTGCTTTTGGATGAAGTGGGCGACATGGCGCCGGAAACCCAGGCCAAGCTGCTGCGCGTTTTGCAGGAGAACGAGTTCATCAGGCTGGGAGCGACCAAAGCGCAAAAATTTGACGTGCGAATTATTTCCGCCACTAATAAAGATTTGTTGGCGGAAATCGAAAAAGGCGCTTTTCGCGAGGACCTCTTTTTTCGTCTCAACGTCATCCCTGTTCATGTGCCGCCGCTGCGCGAACACGTGGAGGACATCCCCGATCTTGTTCAGCACTTTTTGACCCTCTATGGTCTGCGCAACGGCAAACGGCCCAGGCGCTTTTCCGCCGAGGCCATGCCGTTGATGACAAGCTACCATTGGCCGGGCAATATCCGGGAACTCCGCAATATTCTGGAGCGTCTAAGTATCATGACCGAGGGCGAGGAAATCAGCGCCGCCGATGTGGAAAGCGTGCTTGGCCCGGCTATGGGAGTGAAAACAACCCCGCAAAAAATCATGCATAAAAGCAGCTTGCCTCTTAAAGAACAACTTGCCGGTTTTGAAGCTCAAGTGCTGCAAAATGCATTCGCCGAATTTCATGGCAATGTGAGCCGCATGGCCGCCGCCCTGCAAACGGACCGGGCTAATTTGCACAAGAAACTGAAAAAATATGGGATCAAATAGTCCATGCAAAAAATATTAAAATTTCGCATCCCGGCGGCGTTCTTTTTTCTTTTTTCTCTCTTTCCGGCCATGGATGACGCGGCTGCCGAATATCGTATTCGTGAAACAAATCGCGCTTACCGACAGGGAGACTGGATAACCTATAGCGCCACCCGTTTTGTGCGCTATATCTCCATCGGCGACCCCTATGTCTACTTTGCCACTACCGGCGGCATCACCCGCATGAACTATTACAGCTATAAATGGGATTTTCCATGGACGACCAGCAACGGCCTCGCCGACAATGATGTGTATATCGTCGCCCTGGACCTGAACACCGGCTTTTTATGGGCGGTGACGCAAAAGGGCGTCAGCTA
>JAJRST010000088.1 GCA_024278645.1 bacterium
CAGGCGGGAAAAAGCATCGCCGACCTCGTGCAGGACTTTCACATCAAGCGCTCGACCATCGTGCGACATCTGTTCGACTATCTAAAGAGCGGCGCTGCCCTGTCGCCGGAGCGCATGCTGGCCGAGTCAAAGTTGCCGCCGCAGCTTCAGGAAGAATCATTGGCGGCGTTTGATCGCCTGGGCAGCGACTTTTTGACGCCGGTTTTTGAAGCTCTACGACAAAAGGCGGGCTACGACGAGCTGCACGTTATGCGCCTTTACTATTTGAGTAAAAAGATGCTCCAAAAGCGATGAGATTTTTCATTCACTTTGAATAAATGAAAGCACCGGGACGTTTTGTCTAATATAATTCGCATCGTTTTCATTGACAAGAGGGGCAAGGCATGATTTACAAAAGCATTGCAGGAGCGTTTTCGGTTATTTTATGGGTCCTGGTTTTTCTGCCCGGGTTGATTATCAGCTCGGCGCCCTACCGTCAGCAGTTGGACAGCGGCGTCTTTACATCAAAAGCAATTTTCATGACGCTGATCACATACACGGTAACCAATGTCGCCATTCTTTGCTGCCTGGCCGGCGTCATCGGCGCGGCGACGCGCATGATTGTTGACGCCGCCAAGCATAACGGCCAAAAGCAAAAGGACAATTTTCATTTTGCCGGCATCATGCTGGCCGGCGTGATGCGCAGCTTTTTAATCTACCTGCTGTTCATTTCCGGCATTTACCTGGCCACGAACGCCCCATTCGCCAATCCGACGCAAGAGCAATATGTTCGCGTCGCCGGCATGATTTCGCTGTTCGCTTTTATCGCCGGGTATGAACCAAAGTTCTTTGGACGCATCATGGAATCTTTTTCGACTTCCATGCCAAAAAGCAAGAGGTGAAAATGAGAAATCTTTTATTTTATTGACGAATCATCCGAAATCTAAATATCGAGTGAATATTTGTGACTTTTACTGTGTTCTTTATCTAATCGTTCGGCGACTTTTGACAAGACAAAAAAGTCTTTTAATTTTAATTAAAGAGGCGTTGACTACAAGTCCGGAGCATTTTGATGAGTCAAGATTTAATAAAAGCTGTTCAATTATCAACCGATCCGTTGGATAGAAAATGGATCGACGTGAATATTCCATGCCAGGCGGCATGCCCGATTATGACGGACATTCCCGGCTACATTCAGGCCATTATGCAAGGCGACTATGAGCGCGCCTACAAAATCAATCGCATGGACAATGTGCTGCCGGGCGTGTTGGGCCGGGTGTGTCACCGACCGTGTGAAAATGTTTGCCGGCATGGTCGAGACGGTCTCGGCGACCCGGTGGCGATCTGCTTTTTAAAACGCTCGGCCGCCGATTTCGGCATAAAGCCCTGGAAGCCGAAAATCATAAAAAATGGAAAAACCGTGTGCGTCATCGGCGCCGGGCCGTCGGGTTTGACGGCGGCGAATGATCTGGCGCTCAAAGGGTACAGCGTCGTCATTCTGGAACAGTATGCCGAACCCGGCGGCATGTTGCGTTACGGCATCCCGGAATTTCGGCTGCCGCGTGATATTGTGGCCGGCGACGTAAAGTCGATAACCGATCTTGGCGTTGAGCTGGAGACGAACGCACGCATCGATTCATGGAATGCTCTCGTGGAACTGCGACAGCTCTACGACGCCGTCATTCTCGCCGGCGGTTGTCAACTACCGAAAAAGGTCGACATCCCCGGTTCCGCCGCCGACGGTTTTTACTGGGGGCTAGATTTCATGATGGCCGCCAATGAAGATGAAATCGATCGTACTTTTGAGAACGTCGTCGTCATCGGCGGAGGCTTTACGGCGGTGGACTGCACGCGCATGGCCTACCGCCTTGGCGCAAGAAACATCACCCTGGCCTACCGTCGCACGCAGGACGACATGAGCGTCAGCGCGCACGAGATCGAAGCGATGCGCGAGGAAGGCGTCAACCTGTAATTCCTCGCCTCGCCGGTGAGCGTGGAGACAGAAAACGGCGCGGTCAAGGCGATCACCCTCATCCGCAATTCGATTGACAAGGATCGCTCCGTAGACGCCATACCCGGCTCCGAGTTCACCATTGAGGCGGATTGCGTCATTTCGGCGATCGGTCAACAGGAGGAGGGAGAGCTGGTTGAAAAAGAACGCCCGGATCATATTTACATTGCCGGCGATTTTCGCAACGGCGCATCAACCGTGATCGAGGCCGCCACCGACGGCCGCAAGACGGCCAGACAGGTGCATCGGGAATTGTCCGGGATCAATGGCTACCGGGACATCGTCGAAATAAGCCCGGCGCCGGAGACCGGCCGCGAACGCGACTATGATTTCATCCCCCGGCAGCCCATGCCGGTGACGCCGATTGCGGAAAGACAAGAAAAGAATAAAGAAGTGGAGCTTGGTTTTTCCGAAGAAAAATCGCTGATCGAGGCGCGTCGCTGCTACCTCTGTTTCTACAATTTTCAGATCGACATCGATCGTTGCATCTACTGTTTGAAATGCATCGATGTGATGCCCGTCAATTGCATCAAAATGGCCAAAAATGTCCTGGCGGACGACGACGGCAATATCAGTTATATTGAAACAAAGTTGTGGAGCGAAGTGCAGGCGATTGTCATCGACAATGACCAATGTATTCGCTGCGGCGCCTGCGTCCGCGCTTGTCCCGTGGATTGCATCTCCATTTCCAAATATAGCTTGAAAACAGAAGAAATATAAACCTCTATGCGTTGGGAGGCTACAACATGAGACATGTCATTATTGGCGCCGGCATTGCGGGCGTTACCGCTGCCGTGACCATTAAAAAATATGATAAAGATGCCGAGGTTGTACTCATCGGCGATGAGCGTTTTTTCCCCTACAAGCGATATTTGTTGACCGACTTTATGAACAATAGCGTCAAGGATGAAAATATATTTTATACGTCCGAAGAGTTTTTCGCCGAACATGGCATCCGATTCCGAAAGGGAGAGCGTGTCAAGCAAATCAGCTCGCAAAGAAAAGCGATAAAATTTCATCACAATGAAGTGCTGTCTTACGACAAGCTGCTCATTGCCACGGGCGGGCGCCCGACGCTCGGCCCGTCGCTGCAGCCGTTTCAGCGGTACATTCAGTCTTACTATACACTGCAGGATGTTTTGCTTTTAAAGGAAAGGTTGCAAACGGCGGATGTCTGCATCGTTTCCGGCGAAGGCTTGAGCACGCTCGATTTGATTCGCGGGCTGCGCAGCCTTGGCAAAAAAGTCATTTACATTGTCAAGGAAGCGGAAGTGAATTTCCCTCTCATCAAGACTGAATTCAAAGAGGGCATTCATGAATTTCTAGCCAACAAAGGTGTGGAAATTATTGTCAACGATAAAATAGTCGCCATAGAGGAAAAAGAAGCGCAATTTCATGTGCATACGCTGAATAAATTAACGATCGCCGCCGATGTCGTCTTTGCCTGGGAAAAGTACCAACCAAACCTCAACTGTACAAGAGGATGCAATATTGAAAAAAAAGAAGGCATTCTCGTCGACCAACGGTTGCGAACATCGGTGGAGGATATCTATGCCGCCGGCGACTGCGTTGAAATCTATCATCCCGGCATAAAAGACTATTGGATCAATTTCGGCTGGCCAAATGCAACGCAGCAAGGAGAGGTCGCCGGAAAAAATATGCTGGGAATGTCGGTGGAATACGAAATCAAAGAGACCATACCGTTCAACCTGTTTGGCAAGCCTTTGAAAGCCAGGTGGTGGGAATAAGAGTAATAATGATTAATTTTTGCGAGCAACAATACAAAAGTAATTTGGATTCCATTAAAAAGACCGAGTCATTGCGAACACTCTCCCTTTGGAAGGGGTTTTGGGCAAACACAGGAAATATCTCGTCCGCAAGAGATCGCTTCAGGCGTTCCGGTGGTTTGACGCAATCTCCCTGGAAGAAAATCTTCCCGCAACAGGATGTATTTTTTCTTATCAGGAGGGCCGCCTTCGCGATGACTTGGCGTCCCTGGAGCATTAAACGCCAAGAGACCGAGTGAGACCAAGCTATGAGCAACAAACAAGCACATTTAAGCATTCGTTTTTGCGGCATTGCCGGAGACGGCATCGTCACCACCGGCCGCATCCTTTCGGGCGCCTGCGCGAGCATGGGGCTGCACGTCATGGTGAATGACATCTACAGCGCCGAGATTCGCGGCCTCGGCAAGTCGACGACCACCGTCCGTTTTTCACAGGAAAAGGTGTACAGCATGGGCGACGGCATCGACATGCTGGTGGCGTTGGCCGCAAAAGAGTCGATAGAAGAATTGCCGGATGTCAAAAAGGGCGGCTATATCGTCTATGACAGCAGCACGCCCGGCGAGGTTGCGGAAGAGGAGAGTGTGGCGGCGCATATTCCGACGTCGGCTGCCGGCTATGGCGTGCCGCTCAAGTGGCTGGCCAACGAAGCGACCGGCTCGAACCGGGGGCGAAATCTGGTGGCCATGGGGGCGCTGTGCTGCCTGTACGGCCTGCCCAGGGAAGCGTTTGTGAAACATATCCGCGAACTGTTCAACCGCAAGGGAGAACGAATCACACGAACGAACGTGAAAGCCTTTGAACTGGGATACGATTATTGCCAGGAGCATTATCCGTTAAATTTTGCATTAAAGTTCGACGACAACCTGCCGCCGCGTAAATTGATCAGCGGCAACGAGGCGCTGGCAAAGGGTGCACTGGACTGCGGCTTGAAAGTGTTCGCCGGCTACCCGATCACCCCGGCGACAAAGATCATGGAAATTGCCGCCAAGGAGCTGCCGAAACTGGACGGTTGGACCATTCAGGTGGAAGATGAGATTGCCGCCATTGCCGCGACGATCGGCGCCTTTTACACCGGCACGAGAGCGATGACCGCAACCTCCGGCCCCGGTCTCAGTCTGATGAGCGAAATGATCAATATGGCGGTCATGGCCGAGATTCCGACGGTCATCGTCAATGTGCAGCGCGGCGGCCCCTCGACAGGCCTGCCGACAAAAGTGGAGCAGGGCGATCTGAATATCGCCTTGTACGGCGGCGCCGGCGACTCGCCGCGCGTGGTCATG
>JAJRST010000089.1 GCA_024278645.1 bacterium
GCAAGCTTGACTTTCGCCGATCTAAAAATTGCTCACCCCGAGCAACATCATGTCAAAAGCCTCGTCGGCTATGTCGACAATCAAATCGTACTGAAAATTGATCGCTCCGTTTATCGCGGTTTCAAGCCCTTGCAGCTTCTTCGCGGTCGTTTTGGCGACGCCGAACTGGACGCCTTGGCGGAAAAGTATGGCGCTCGTCGCATCATTCAACGCTTCCCCGGCGCTCCCATTAAATACTATCGCGGCAGGGAAATCGATCTCAAATCATGGTTCAAAGTGCAATTTATCGGACCGGTCGATCTTGACGCCGTCATTGCCGACTTTTTGCAGGATTCCGGCGTCATTGACGCGCAAAAAATCGGCATTCACGCCGTCTCAAAAGTTCCCAACGATGGCAACTATGCGGATCAGTGGCACCTCAATCAGGCCAATGACCACGACGTCGATGCCCCGGAAGCGTGGGACATTGAGACCGGCGACGAAGGCGTTATCGTAGCCGTTCTTGACACCGGCGTTCGTTACTTTCACAAAGACCTTGGCGGCGGCAACGCTTCCTATAACGATCCCACCAACGTTGACGGCAATATCTGGATCAACTGGGCGGAAAAGAACGGCGTCGACGGCGTCGATGACGACGGCAACGGTTTTGTGGACGACTGGGTCGGCTGGGATTTTGTCGACGGCGTCACCAATGCCTGGAGCGGCGAGGACGGCGATACGCCGGACAATGATCCGCGCGATTTTAACGGCCACGGGACGCACGTCGCCGGCATCGTCGCTTCCTTGAACAATAACAATTATGCTACGGCGGCCGTCGCCGGCGGTTGGGGCAACGGCTCCTTGACAGCCGACGGCAACGGCGTTAAAGTCATGCCGCTGCGTATCGGCTATTCCGGTCGTCTGTTCATTTTTGAAATGGGCTATGTGCAAATGGACTTTGCCGCATCCGCTTTTTACTATGCTGCGGACAACGGCGCCAAAATCGCCTCCTGCTCCTGGGGCTCCTCGAACTCCGGCGGCCTGGGCGAGGCCATTGACTACTTTCTGGCCAGCGGCGGCATGATTTTCAAAGCCGCCGGCAACGACGACAACGAAGCGTCGGATTATATGACCGATCGCAGCGACATCATCGCCGTGGCCTCCACGGATCAGAACGACGTCAAATCCGATTTCTCCACTTATGGCACATGGGTCGACATCTCGGCGCCGGGATCGGACATCTGGTCCACCTACCATGATCATGACGACCCGTAAAATGATTATGTCGCCTCGTTAAGCGGCACCTCCATGGCCACGCCTCTGACGGCCAGCGTCGCCGCCCTGATCTGGTCGAAAAACCCCGGCTGGTCCGCCTCCCAGGTGGAACAGCAGTTGTACGACACCGCCGATGACATTTACGGCATTGCCGGCAACTCCGCCTACCAGGGCAAGCTGGGCGCCGGACGCGTCAACGCTTTTGCCGCCGTGGGCGGCGGCGGCGGCCCATTGCCGCCAAGCGCCGATTTCAGCGCCACGCCCACTTCCGGCTGCGCACCGCTGACGGTCAATTTCACCGACCAGTCCACCGGCGACATCGATTCCTGGAGCTGGGATTTTGGCGACGGCGGCACGTCCTCGGCGCAGAATCCGTCTTACACCTACAACACCGTTGGAACCTATACGGTGACGCTGACGGTGACCGGTCCCGGCGGCTCGGATACGGCGACAAAGACCGATTACATCACGGTGAGCACAACACCGACGGCCGATTTTGTCGGTTCGCCGACCAGCGGCGATGCGCCGTTGACGGTAAGCTTTACCGACCAGTCCACCGGCGTGCCCACCTCCTGGAGCTGGGATTTCGGCGACGGCGGCACATCCACGGCGCAGAATCCGTCTTACACCTATAACACCGCAGGGACATACACGGTGACGTTGACCGCCACCAATTCCTGCGGCAGCGATACGCAGACAAAGGTGGATTACATCACCGTGACGGAACCGCCGTGCAACGCACCGGTCGCCGCTTTTACCGGTTCGCCGACCAGCGGCACGGCCCCGTTGAGCGTTTCGTTCACGGATCAGTCGACCAACAACCCGACGAGCTGGAGCTGGGATTTCGGCGACGGCGGCACGTCCACGGCGCAGAACCCATCTCACACTTATAACAATGCCGGGACCTATACGGTCACCTTGACGGCGACAAACGACTGCGGCTCCGACGGCGAAACCAAAGTCGATTACATCACGGTGACGGAACCAAGCCAAAATGACGAGCTGCACGTGGGCGCCATTGAGGTGACTAAATCGACATTCTGGCGCTGGTCCAAAGCCACGGCGCGCGTTAAAGTCCTGGATCAAAACGGCTCGCCGGTTTCCGGCGCCACGGTATCCGGAGACTGGTCCGGCGCCTATACCGGCTCCTCCAGCTTTGACACCGGATCGGACGGCTGGGGCGAAACCTCGACCAGGTACATCAAGAACGCAGACGTTTTCACCTTCTGCGTCACTAACATCACAAAGTCGGGTTACACTTACAATGCCGCCGCCAATGTCGCCACCTGCGGCAGCACGGACGGTTCGACTTCGACGACGGTGACCAGCATCACTCCGGAAGAGATGAAGCAGATTGAAAAGGACACCGGCGAAAAGATGGCATTCGCATCGCCGAACCCGTTCAATCCGTCGACCGACATCACCTTCCTGATTCCGGAAGCAGCGAACGTTCGCCTGGCCATCTACAACATCCTCGGCAAACGCGTCGTCACGCTGTACGACCAACCGCTGCAGGCCGGCGTGCACACGGTCAAGTGGAACGCACAGGATGACTTTGGCGCCGACGTCGGTTCGGGAACTTATTTCTACATCCTGAACATCGACCGGATGACCATCAAGGGCAAGCTGCTGTATATGAAGTAAGCTCTATTCGTCGCACGCCTTGAGGCCAGCGATATGTTTTTAATTTCGAATGTCCGAAAAGCCCCTGCTTGTAGAGTGGGGGCTTTTTTTATCGTCACCCCCCCTCCAAGGACACCAAGACATCGCAAAGACGGGCCTCTTGACAAGAAAAAATACCCGAGCTGCAAGTCTTTTTTCCAGGGAGATTGCGTTACACTCCTCAAAGGGACGCCTGACGCGATCTCCTGCGGAAGCAATGTTTCCGGTATTGACCTGGGGGCGTGTTGGCAATGACTTTCTAACAGGAGCCAAAATATTGCTGGATTTGTTGCACGCCTTCTCTTTTCTCCTCATTATTTTGTCCCCAATCATTTTGTCATTTTTTGGAAAAACACCTTGCATCTGATCTCATAAATTGCTTCTTTTTTAATGAAGCAATGAAGCATTCGCAACGGCGAAAGGGGTTGCATGCAAGATGTTTTCCCACAATCGACCATTCGCCGCCAACCAAAGCTGCTCGACCAGGCCAGGGGAATTCTGCGCGCCAAACATTACAGCTACAAAACAGAGCAAAGCTATCTTCACTGGATAAAGCGCTATATCCTGTTTCACAACAAGAGGCATCCGCGGGAAATGGGGGAAGCGGAAATAAATCAATTCCTGACCCATCTGGCGGTGAAGGAAAACGTCGCGGCGTCAACGCAGAACCAGGCGCTGTGCGCGATCATTTTCTTGTACAAAAACGTCCTTGGCAGGGATGTTGAAGAGTTGAACATCTATTGGGCGCAAAAACCAAAAAGACTGCCCACGGTTCTATACGCCGGCAAGGAACTCGGCTGGAA
>JAJRST010000636.1 GCA_024278645.1 bacterium
GGAAAAGCCTTCCAGCCTGTTGGTTTTGCCGTATTTCACGCCTTCGGGAACGCCATACTTTGACACAAAAACAAAGGGCGCCGTGCTGGGGCTGCGGCTGTCCACCACCCGCGGCGAGTTCATTCGCGCCCTGCTGGAAGGTGTGGCGTTCGAGATGCGCCTGAACATGGACATCCTGGAGCAGTCCGGCTATGTCATCGACGAACTGCGCGCCATCGGCGGCGGCGCCAGATCGGCGATCTGGACGCAACTGAAAGCCGACGTCGCCGGCAAAAAGATCACCACCCTCGACGTCACCGAGGCCGGCTGCCTGGGCGCAGCCATGCTCGCCTGCGCCGCGCATACGGGAGAATCGGTGCGCGACCTGGCCGGGAGATGGGTGCGGCCGCGATCGGTGATGCATCCGCAGCCGCAAAACAAAAAGTGGTACGATGAAAAGTTTCACGTTTATAGACAGCTTTACAAGACGATCAAAACGATTGGCATTTAAAATCAAAATATCATATCTTGATTTTTTAAAAACGAAACAACCGGAACGGGTTGAGGGTGAAAAAATACACCAAATCGAAAGAATCATTATGAGCAAGAATCAATATGTCCATATCGAAAGATTAAAAAGCGGAATGTTGATAAGGAGGGGACTTGATTTTAATTTTAATCCTGCTGACGGCGTTCATACAAAGCGTACCCGCTTGGGCGGCCGATATGATTTTGCATAACGGGAAAATCGTCGCCGTCGATTCAGCTTTTTCCGTCGCCGAAGCCGTGGCCGTACGCGACGGTCGCATTGTCGCTGTCGGGTCAAACGAGCGGATATTGGCGCTGGCGAATGACTCGGCGCCCATCATTGACTTGCACGGCAAAACCGTCATTCCCGGGCTCATCGATAACCACCTGCATCCCCAAACTGCTTGCGTCAGCGAGTTGCAGGAGGAGATTCCGGATGTCCGTTCCATCGCCGAGCTGCTGGCGTGGATAGGCGAGCAGGCGAAAAAGAAAAAGCCGGGCGAATGGATTATTCACCCTAAACTGTTTTTTACCCGCCTGCAGGAAATGCGCGCACCGACAAAAGCCGAACTGGATGCGGCCGCGCCGCAGCACCCGGTTTTTTTGAACGGCTCTTATGGCGGCGTCGTCAACTCGGCTGCATTGCGGGCGTCACGGCTCACAAATGTCGAGCACCCCGGTTTGCAAAGGGATGCAAAGAGCGGCGAGCTGACCGGTTTTATCCGCGCTTCCGCGTTCAGGTTGTTGAAAGTGCCGCCGGAACAAGATCTCCCTTATGAGCAAAGACTGGACGCCCTGGAAAAGATGCTGCGACGCTATAACGCCGTCGGTCTGACCAGCGTATGCGACTGCTTTGACGAGTCAGAGTCGCTGCGCCTTTACCGCGACCTGAGAGACCGCGGCCGGTTGACTGTCCGCGTGTTCCGGAATATTCGCATTGCTTTTGATTTTAAAAAGCCGCTCGCTGATATTAAAAAAGAGATACGGAAACTGGGCCATCGAACCGGCGACGGCGACGAGTGGGTGCGCGTGGGCGCACTAAAAACGTTCATGGACGGCGGCATCCTCACCGGAACGGCCTGGCTGCGGCAGCCGTGGGGCGAAGGAGCAAAAGAGGTGTACGGCATCGCCGATCCGACCTATCGCGGCGTGCTGCACATCACCGCGAAAGAGCTGGCGCCGCTGGTGCAGGCGGCGTGCGAGAGCGGCTGGAAATTTACCGCGCACTGCACCGGCGGCGGCGGCGTGGATGTGATGCTGGACGCTTTTGAAAAGGTTAACGGAACGCATCCGCTGTCGGACAGGCGCTTTTCAATCATTCACGGAAACTTTTTTACGACAGAATCCATGGAAAGAATGCAAAAGCTGGGTGTCTATGCGGACATGCAGCCGGCCTGGTTTTACAAGGATGCCGACCTCATTCGTCGCGTTCTCGGCGAAAAACGCCTGGCGACATTTCATCCCTACAAGTCGCTGTTCGACGCCGGCGTGGTGGTCAACGGCGGTTCGGATCACATGGTGAAATTCGATTCCCGCGCGGCGATAAATCCCTACAATCCCTTTCTCGCAATGTGGACGGTTGTAACGCGCACCACCGAACGCGGATCGAGTTTTTCCCCGCAACAGGCATTGACGCGGGAGCAGGCGCTAAAAATGTACACCATCAACAATGCCTATGCTTCGTTTGAGGAGGACGTCAAAGGCTCCATCGAACCCGGCAAGCTGGCGGACCTGGTCGTTCTGTCGGACGATCTGTTGATCTGCGCCGTCGACAGGATCAAGGACATTCGCGCTTTGATGACCATCGTCGGCGGCAAGATCGTTTACGCGGCGCCGGACTCGCCTGTTTCGCAATAAAGCCCGGCAAGGGGGCGTTGACTTGCAATATTCTCTTTCGCAATGAAAAGCGATTATTACCCACGATAAAGCCAGACCGGCGCCGATTGCTACGGCAGGCAATATGAGTTTCCTGTTGTCCCTATAAATTTCCGTCTTGCCATTTACTACGCTATTTCACCGTTCAGTCCCTAGAGATTGATTTGATGAAGACTATTTATTATTTATGGAACAAACCGGAAAAATTGCCATAACTAAAGTGAGGAAATGACCATGCCAGTCCTGAAAACCAGATTGCCACTGATCCTTTTATTCTGTGCAATTATTTTTCTGTCAGCGGGATTCGCTTTGGCCGTAACCGACTGGACGGACATCGGGCCGCCCAGCGCCGTTACCCTCGGCGTCTATTGCCACCCCACGGACGCCAATATCATTTATTTCATGGCGGATACCGGCCATCTTTTCCGCAGCATGGACAGGGGGGAAACCTGGCAGCGCATCTCCCGGAAAGTGGCCGTGGCCACCATGCCGCAGCGGCAATACCGCGGCGGCGAGCACGCGGTGGCCGTCGACCGTCGGCCCGTTTACGGCAACATCGTCTACTTTTCCCCCGGGCAAATCGGCGCCGGACTATGGAAATCCACTGATTATGGCGACACCTGGACGCGAACCCCGGGGCCGGACGGGCTCGGCTCATCGGTGGTGGCGGTGGATTATAACGGCGCCGTCTACTGCATGACCGGCGGGCGAAAGTTTTATGCATCGACCGACGGCGGCAGCAGTTGGATCGCTTATGATGTGCCGTTTTTTCTCTATTCCAAATGGTACAAGCCGGTGAGCTACCGGGCGGATATTGAAATTACAGCCGACAATGTGGTCTGGGTGACGACTCGCTATAAAAACGATGGCGTCTATTTTTCAGCGGATATGGGTCAAACATGGACGCAAAAGCTTGCGGGAACGGAAATCGTGGATATCACTTGCTCGCCGGTTGATGCGAACCTGATTCTGGCCCTGGA
>JAJRST010000637.1 GCA_024278645.1 bacterium
GCCTCGGCGCGGCTGCGGCTGGATTCGATTCGTCTCATTCTCAAGGGAGATTTTTAACCGGGAGTATTGAAAGGTTATTGTTGCCGGCGTTTCGCCTGCACAATGATCCGGGTATAGTCGACGATTCCCCAAACCAGCATTACGCCGCCGACGGCATAGCGCAGCCAATCCGCCTGGGGATATTTTGTATGGTAGTCAAAAAGCAACACCGCCGCCGCGGCAATGAGCAGGGCGCCGAAAATGAGCTGAAAGAGCAGGCCCGTGCCGATGGAGATGCGGTCGGCGATCTTCCAGCCAATCCATGCACCGCCCCAGCCGACGATCAAACCGGCGCAGACGTCCGCAGGCCAATGCACGCCGACGCCGATGCGCGACAAGCCGACGAGCAGCGCCGCCGTGAACAACCCGGCGCGCATCCATTTATTTCGCAAGGCAAAGGCGAGCACGCCGGCATAGGCGAACGCCGTCGCCGTGTGCCCGGACGGAAACGAATGGCGACTGTAGGCCGGCCCGATGATGAAAAAACCATCCCCGGGCAGAACGAATGGTGGACGCGGTACATCCAGCCCGGATTTCAAACTGTGCAAAATGATGTTAAAGACAATGACCGTCCACAGCATGGCCCACAAAATGTCCGGTCTCTTGCGTAAAAAAGGAATCAGCAGCACGGCGACGACGAGACCGTCGCCAAACACGGTGATGTGCGCCCACATTCCCCCCAGCATCGATGATGTCGCGTTAATGCTGTAAAACAGGCGCGTATTCCATTGAAAGAGTGCGATAGCCGCCAGCAAAAACAGGGCGACGACAATCGGCATCCAGATAAAGAGTTCGTTTTTTCGTTCCGGCATATTAAAAGGGTGCTTTATATTTTTGAATGAGATTTTTGCAACGCGTAAAATAAAAAGTTTTGGCTTTCATACCGCCGCGATAAACGACCACGGAATCCGTGGTGCCAATGCTCTCGAAAAACGGTGCAAATTTTTCCTTGGGGTCGATCTTGAAGCGGTTGCTATAAATGCAGATGGCGTCCATGCCAAGCACATCGACCTGCTTGTCCCAAATGCCGTAGCCGCGCGGATCGTTTTCGTCAAAGCACATCGTCGTATAGTCTCCGCGCGTCGCCAGCTCCACCTCGCCGCTGAGAAACCATTTGTGCGTGAACAGAAACACGCTGTCCGGCGGCAGATGTTGCGACGCCAGGTATTCGGCAATTTTCTCCCATCCGTGCATGTCCAGGGTGGCGTCCATTTCGGCGTCGCGAGGCGAGACAATGCCCTTGTCGGCCAACTTTTCCAGGTGCAAAATGCCGTAGCGTGTATGTAAAAACAGCGTCGTCAAAAGCAGGACCAGAAAGGCGACGCTGCCATAGACCAGGCCGCGCACCCAGCGCTTTTGGCGAAACGCCGGTTCGATCATCTCCGCCAACGGAATCGTAAGAACGATATAGCCGACGAGCGTCCAGTGCGGCAAAATCGGCTGCGTCAATGAAACGGCCATAAAAAGTAAAACCGGCGCCATGCCGAAAAGGAGGTAGAATCGATCGGGCTTGTTCTTGTTCAAAACGCCTTTGATGACCCTGTAAAAAACCACAGCCATGGGAAAAAAGACCATCGGCGTCAGGTAGCCCAGTTGCCCGCCGAGGGCCTGGCCAAAAGCGTCGAGATTGAGACCGGCGCCGACAGCGCGGGAGCTCTGAAACGTAAAAGAAATCCAGTGGTGCTGCGCATTCCAGATGAGCACGGGGCTGAAAACGGCGAATGCAACAACGCCGTAAACATACAATCCGATGTCAAGAAACTTTTTGCGATCGTACAGCAACAGGTAGAGCAGCAGAAAAAAGCCCAGCAGCAGGCCGTGATATTTCGACAGCATGGCGAAACCGGTAGTGAGGCCGGCCAGCAGCCAGTCCCACAGCGTCGCCTTTTTGA
Source organism: bacterium (assembly GCA_024278645.1). GTDB lineage: Bacteria > Zhuqueibacterota > Zhuqueibacteria > Residuimicrobiales > Krinioviventaceae > JAJRST01. The sequence goes on from JAJRST010000637.1 coordinate 1,932, forward strand.
AAAGGATATGATAAAAGACGATCAGGGTGATAATCCAGAAAAGCGTCAGGCCGGCGTCCGGCAGAATAAAGATGCCGGCGAGTAGAAAAAATATCGGCGTGACGCTGAACAAAAGCATGGCCCATGCGGCTTTGCGTTCATCGGTAAATTGACGCGCCAGTTGGTAAAGCAGCAAACCGGCGACGCTGAACGCCAACACCGCCGCCAGTCGGATCGTGAAAGCATTGGCAATGCCGGTGAGATAGGGGAAATAGCCGGCTAAAAATCCGACAATGGGCGGATGATCGAAATAACCAAGCGCCGGGCGAAGCGAGTAGCCAAAATAGTAAGCTTCGTCAAATCCGGCGCCCAGGCCGGCGGCCATCATAACGCGAAAAGCCAGGGAGGCGAGAAAAATCATCCATACGGGGCGAGGATATTTAAAGCGAAACTCGCCATAGGTCCATACCGAATTAACCAGAAAGTTAAAGACGACGCTGCAGCCGATGCCAATCAAGTTGGCGAGAAGATAGGGGATGCCGACCCACTCTTTGAGAAAAAGCAGCACCGTCACGTTGATGAACAGCGAACTGAAAGCGGCGCTGGCATTGTAGCGGTACAGACGGGCGAGAAAATGGCTCTCACGCCGGTCGCGCCAGGTCCAGATGTCATTGAGCATGAAATTGCTCAGAATCGATGTTTCAATAGCAATGACCGAGCATAAATAAAACGGCAGCGCCGTAAATTCCACCAGCAGCCAAAGCAAACCGTTGTTGACGACAACGCCGGAGGCGCCGACGATGGCGAATTTCAAAAAACGCGTGCGTTCCGTGCTGTTGTAAAATTTAGAAAGCATGCTCATAAACCCATTTTAATCGCGGAAAAGGTTTAGCCGTTGATTTTTCAAAGTAAGCATTTTTCGACAAAGACGCAAATGGCTTGAAGATGGGCGTCGCTTTTGGAAGATAAAATATCGGGTGATTCAACTTTCGCAATCCTGAAAAGTGGCCCCCATCTTTATTCGCCTGCCGATGATACGTTGCCGACGGCGCCAAAAACCATTTGCAAATGGCTGCAGAGAACCCTATTTTTTATATAGAAAACAAGAATGTCTTTTTAATATGAGGTGCAAAGATATGCTCATCGTTCATGTCCACGTTCATGTGAAAAGCGACCGGGTGGAGGCGTTCAAAGCCGCCACGATCGAAAATGCGCAAAACAGCATTCGGGAGCCGGGCATCGCCCGCTTTGACGTCATACAGCAAAAGGACGATCCGACAAAATTCGTCCTCGTCGAAGTCTATCGCACCGCCGACGATCCGGCGAAACACAAGGAGACGGCGCATTACCAAAAGTGGCGCGATGCGGTGGCCGGGATGATGGCCGAACCGCGCTATAGTGTAAAGTATGAAAATATTTTTCCGGATGAAGGCGGCTGGGACTGAAACTGCAAGCCGGGCAAGAAATGTGGCAAACGTTTCAGGAGTTTTGCCCATACATCGGACCCTACATTGAAAAAGAGGTCGAATATGTCGCCGTCAGCTCCTAAAGACAGCAAGTCATCGCGAAGGCGTCCCTCTTGCCAAGCAAAAA
>JAJRST010000638.1 GCA_024278645.1 bacterium
CCGAAATCACCGATGCCGAGGTCCCAAAACGCCGTTTTTAAAAAATTAAATGGGAAATAATTTTTATATGGCACACGCTCGGAGAATGGCACCAGTTTCATTTTATTGTAGCTTTGGATGATTGGCTCGAAAGGTTGGATCAACATTGCCGAATTAAAATGGTCATAAGAGCCGTCTTTAAAATAGACGAAATCCATGGTTCCGGTGAGCAATGTTGTATGGGAGGAATCGATTAACCTGTGTATGCGCGTAATAAAGGTCGGCTTTGAGCGCAGATAAAACGGCAGCGCCGTCTCCGGCCAAATCAGCAAATCGGGTTCTTCAACAAGCGCCTTTTGCGTCATTTCGCTGTAGATGCGAAAGTTGTCTTCATAAACGTCGCCGTTCCACTTGGCGTTTGGGTCGCGGTTGCCCTGAATAAGCGATACTTTTACTGTTCGTTCCGGCGTTTCATCAGCCGGGATAACGTAAAGGCCGTTAATGAGTGGTCCGATAAAAAGCAGGATGACGGCAAAAATCGCCGATACGGCTATTCGTCTCTTTGTATAGTTTTTCCAAATAACGAAGAATAATACGTTCAGAAGGACAACCCAAAAGCTGACGCCGTAAATAGAGGTGTATTCAGCGTATTGAATCAGGGGGGTATAGTAGGACTGTGTATAGCCGATATAGTTCCAGGGGAAGGCCAGTTCGGTCATCGACTGCAGATATTCGATGCTCACCCAAAGAAACGGAACGACGGCGTAGGCAAATTTTGCCAGCTGACCTAGCAGGAAGGTGTGCAAAAAGGCATACAACCCGATATAGAGCGGCCAGGCAAGTAGCATGCCGGCAAGGCCGGGCGCGGTCACCAAGCCGATCCAAAACAAAGTGGTGATGGCGGTGAACAGTCCGGTGATATACCCCCAACGAAAAGCTTCGCCGCCGCGTTTATTTTCGAGCAATAAAAAGAAAGGGATCAAAGCCCCATAAGCTAAAAAGCCGGTTTTGAAAGGCGGCAGAGCGAGGGCTAAAAGGATCCCGGTTAATAACGACAATCCAATATTTTTTTTCATACCTGATTTATATCAATACTTCCTTATTTTAAAAAAGTCGCCTTTTTACCGTATCGGCTTACATGGATAATCGGCTGTTCCGTCAGGAGGAACGTTTTAAATAGGTAAGCCGGTCTAAAAATCCTTGCAGCAAGTAAGCGGCTGCCAATTGGTCAATTTTATCTCTATTTCTGGAGGGCGACATTCCGGTCTCGATGAGCAGTTTCTCGGCGCTGACCGTGGTCCAGCGCTCGTCCCACAAAAAGATAGGGATATGCAAACGAGATTCCAGTTTTTCTACAAATTCACGAACCTTGTCGGCCATTTGCCCGGCGTCCCCGCTCATGTGCAAGGGTTGGCCCACCACAATTGCTTTCATTTGATTTTGACCGACAATTTCGCAAATTTCATCGACGACTTTATGAATGTGTTTATTCAAAAGTGTTTTAAATGTGGAGGCCAGCATTTGTAAAGGATCGCTCATTGCCAACCCGATCCTTTTCATGCCAAAATCAATGCCGAGAATTCGACCCGGTGAAATGTTGCGAATGCATTCCGGATCATTATCATAAATCATTTTTTGACCCCATGACGCGTCATTCCAACTCGTCCAATGGAGTTTTCAGCACCTCTTTAAGTAGCTTGCCGGCTTTGAAATGAGTTTTACGACGCGCCGGAACGTAAATGATGTCGCCGGTTTTGGGATTCCTGGCTTTTGGTTTTGGCTTTGTTTTCTTGACTTCAAAAACGCCAAAATCACGGATCTCAATGCGCACCTCGGGATTTGCCTCGGACATGAATTCCCGCAAGGCCTGGAACACGCCGTCGACGACCTTTTCCGTCAAATAAATCTTTTCACCCACAATTCTCGCCGTTCTCTTGGAGACGTCCTTTTTCGTAATTGTCATCTTTTGGCTTTTTTCTTCCATGTTATGCTCCTATTTTGTTATTGTCTCGTCTCAGCCAATTAAGAGCGGTTATTGATGCGATTGACCGATATGACGCCGGTAATTCTTTTTATTTTATTCAAAAGCTTTTGCAGGTGCGATAAATCAAAAACCTCAACCGTCAAATCACACGTAAAAAGCGAATTTTCAGCGGTCATTTTTACATCGATGATGTTCGAGTCCGAGGAATTCACTGTTTCGGACACTTCGGATAAAAAGTTTTTTCTTCTTTCGCCAAGCACGTGGATGCCGACGATAAATTTACTGTTTTTTTCCACAGCCCAGGAAACATCGACAATCCTGTCCTTCTCCTGCATCAATCGAAGCAAATTTTTGCAGGTGTTGGTATGCACCACTATGCCGCGTCCCTTTGTCACAATCCCGGTAATTGGCTCGCCCGGCACCGGGTTGCAACATTTGCCAAAACTGATCATGATATTGTCCATGCCGGCGACGCGGACGCCGTCGCTTTTTCCTCGCGCTCTTTCCAGCAGCCTGGTGATCGGCGATTTTTCTTTTTCTATGCGTTTTTCTTCGGGAAGAAGACGCCGAAGAACAGTATCAATTTTGGTGTCGCCCCGACCAATGGAGGCGAGCAACTGTTTCTGATTGTAAAACCTTAATTTTTCAGCCAGCTCGTCAAGGTTGATATCTTTATACTTTAATCCGTATCGTGCAACCGTCTTTGACAACATTTCCGCGCCAAGCCGCAAGCTGCTCTCAAACTCGGAATCGCGCAGGTACTTTTTAATTTTGCTTCGAGCTTTGCCCGAGACGACATATTTTAACCAGCCTTCATTGGGATGTTGATTGTTGCTGGTGATGATTTCGACCTGGTCGCCGCTCTTTAAAGTCTGGCTTAGAGGAACGATCTGACCGTTCACTTTGGCCGCAAAACAATGCATGCCGATATCCGTATGCACGGCAAATGCAAAGTCGACAGGCGTGGCGTTTATCGGAAGCTTGTACAAGTCGCCTTTTGGCGTATAGACAAACACTTCATCCTGGAAAAGACTGATCTTTAGATTCTCCATGAATGATTTGGAATCGGGGTCTTCCTCGTCCAGGTCCAGTACTTGTCGCAGCCATATCAGGTGTTTGTCAAGGTCATCCTCCCGAATTTGTCCTTCTTTATACCGCCAATGCGCTGCAATGCCCTCTTCCGCGGTCCGGTGCATCTCTTCGGTTCTTATCTGGATCTCGTATTTTTTTCCAAGAGGGCCGACGACCGTCGTATGAATGGATTGGTAGCCATTTGCTTTTGGCGTTGCGATGTAATCCCTGAATCGTTCGCTTATGGGTTTGTATAGAGAATGCACAATGCCCAAGGCATGATAGCAGTCTTCAATTTTATCGACAATGATTCGAATGGCCAAAAGATCGAGAATTTCCTCAAAGGGCACATTGCGAACAGTGATTTTCTTGTAAATACTGTAAAAATGTTTCGCTCGCCCCTCGAACCGTGCATGTATTTTTGACTCCACCAGGCTTTGCCGGATTGGCCGAGTAATGATTCGGATGGCATGTTCCCGCTCTTCTTTTGTTTCGTTGATCCTTTGGCGTATGTCATAATAAATATCTTCTTCAAGGTATTTGAGGGACAAGTCCTCCAGTTCGCCTTTAATTTTCGCCAGGCCCAGACGGTGCGCCAAAGGTGCGTATACCTGCCGGGTTTCAAGGGCAATGCGTCGTTGCTTTTCTTTGGGCAGGGATTGCAGGGTGCGCATATTATGCAGACGATCGGCAAATTTTATCATGATGACGCGAATATCCCGCACCATGGAGAGCAGCATTTTGCGAAAATTTTCCGCCTGACGCTGTTCAAATTCGCCCAGTTTCAATTCGGAAATCTTGGTCACGCCGTCGACAAGGCCGGCCACTTGTTCGCCGAATTTTTCACGAACTTGATCCAGCGTCATCTCCGTATCTTCGACCGTATCATGCAGCAAGCCCCCGGCGATGGTCTGGTAGTCCATTTTCAG
>JAJRST010000639.1 GCA_024278645.1 bacterium
ATGGCCGGTACAATGTGGGACGACGACCCGACCATGCACGTGGTCAAAACGATTGACCCGGCGTTGCACCGGTTGACCGGTATAACTGTTTTCCCGGAGCACCACCGCCTGTCCCTGGCCGGCGGCAGTTTTAACAAAACCCTCGGCCCAATTGTTCTTCGCGGCGAGGGCGCCTACTACCAGGGAAAACACTTTAACACCGCCGACCCGAAAGCCTTTGAAAGCGTGGTGAAAAAGGATTACCTGCATTATATGATCGGCGTCGATTATACGCTGTGGAATATTCATACAAGTGCGCAGTTCATCCAGAGGGCCATTCTCGATTATGATGAAATGATCGACAGAGATGAACATGAAAACATGGCCACCTTTTTGGCCGCGCGCGACTTTATGAACGAAACGTTGAATATTTCCTTTTTCATGTACTATGATTTTAACACCAGCGCGTCTCTCATGCGTCCGTCGGCCACCTACGATCTGGCAGACGGCTTCCAACTGCTGGTCGGGGCCAATCTCTTTACCGGCTCCGAGGGCATGTTCGGACAGTATGACGACAATGATATGGTCTATGCAAAGATAAAATATAGTTTTTAGTTTTTATGAAACGAGCAAATGGGGGGGTGTATCAAGATTTGATGCATCCTCCCATTTGTGAACTTTAACGAACGTTCGAACGACCTCAAATGAAAGTATTTGACCTCATAGCGCAGTACCAGTCTAGCTATCTGACTTTTAAAGAGCTGGAAGAGGAACTAAAATCTTTGTTCGCAAAGCTTCTTACCTTAAACAATATCAGCTTTTTGCAGATAGAAAGCAGAATTAAATCGCTGCCAAGTTTTTTGGACAAAGTTTATCGTTTGATTTCAGCCGACAAGAATATCGAATATATTTTTCATGACATCGTCGGCATCCGCCTCATTACATATTACAGCGAGGATGTTGACAAGATCACGGAGCTAATTGAAAGCTTTTTCAAGATACATTCCAAAAATTCAGAGTACGAAACGCACAAACGTGCACCAAATCAGTTCGGTTATTCCTCAATACATTACAAGATTTCCCTTTCGCCAGAAACGAGCCGCTATCCAACACTGGCAAAGTTTAAAGATATAGTGTTCGAAGTTCAGGTCAGAACCGTTGCGCAGCACACCTGGGCCACTATTGATCATAAAATTCGCTACAAAACGGCCGATGAAATTCCCCATGACATTCAACGACAAATATTCCAATTAAGCGCCCTGTTCGAGTTGGCCGACCGGCAATTTCTGGACATTAAAAAAAAACTGGAACAACAGTCGAGAGCCGATCTTGAAAGATACAAGCAAGGCGATTCAACCGTAAAAATTAACGCCCTGACCCTGGAGTGGTTTTTTAAGACCAACCAGGATATCATTCGTTCCATTGTCGATGACGCCAAAAGGATCGGATTTAAAGAAACGACAATCCAACACGACCCGAACTCCATTCGCTATTTACTTGTGCTTTTTCAAAGAGTGGGCATTGTTAATATGGGTGAACTGGAAGAGCTGTTTAAAACAGTAAGGGTCAAAGGGGCGGCAATAATGGAAAATATATACAAAATTATTTCGAGCGAGAGCATTATTTCAATTGATTATCCGTTTCCAGTTATTTTGCTAATTATTATTACAATAAGGTTGAGATTAACGACATTAAATGCCATCGAATTTGATGATGTAATAAAAGAGTTGTTGGGCGTCTGAATTATTTGCAACCAAGGATTGATACGTTATTTGCATGTTGCAAAGGCGACATAGCAAACCATTAATCCTTGCTTCGATGAAAGGGGATGACATGAACACATCAAAACGTTCCATAATTGTCATCATCTACCTGATGATGACGATATCTTTTAGAGGGGCTTTTGCGGGGACCGGGACCGGCGCGAACGACGACATTTCAAACATGGGCAACAACACATCCGCTAAAGTCGGCCTGGCGCTCAGCGGCGGCGGGGCTCGCGGCATCGCCCACATCGGCGTCATCATTGCGCTGGAGGAAAACAACATCCCGATTGACCTGATTGCCGGAACCAGCATGGGCAGCATTGTCGGCGGCCTTTACGCGGCCGGCTATTCCGGGTCGGAAATGCAGCGACTGGTGAACGAAATTGACTGGGTCGGCCTTTTCAACCAAAGTCCTGATCCGGCCCTGGTGCTTGTCAGCAAGCGCTATGGCATGATGGAGCCGATCGTGCGTCTGCGCTTTAAAATGTGGGACATTTACTTGCCGTACGGCATGAACAATGGTCAACGAATCAGCGAGACGTTGTTTCATTTGACCGCTCCGGCAAACTTTGCCGCACGAACCGACTTTGACAGCCTGGTCGTGCCGTTCCGGGCCACGGCTGTTGATGTGGCGTCGGCGGAGTTGTTGTTCCTGAAACGAGGCGATCTGGCGCAGGCCATACACGCCAGCATGGCCATACCAATGCTGTTTTCGCCGGCGCGCGTCGACGACCGCATGTTGGTGGACGGCGGCGTTCTCAATATCCTGCCGACGGACGTGACGAAAGAAATGGGCGCCGATATTATTATCGCCTGCGACCTGGAAGGGCTTTTTCCCCTGGGCCAGGAACCCAAACATTTTGCCGACGTCGCCATTCACACGCTGGACATCACCATACGGGAATTAAAAAAGGGCAACGTCAAGCTGGCCGACATTCTGATCGAACCCGATCTTGGCGATCATTCATCATCCGATTATTCCGGCCTGGACTCGCTCATTCGACTCGGTTATGAGGCGACAATGTCGCAGATGGACAACATCAAGAGCCTTGTACCGGAATCATTGAGGCGGCGGAAAGAACCAAAACGGCAACTAGACCAGGAGCTTATCAATCGAGCAAGAATTGACTATATCAAGGTGAAAGGAAACGACCGCGTGCGCCTGCCCGTCATTACCGGCGAGTTTGCCATGAACGAGGGCGACGTCTTTAACCTTGATATGGCGCTGCATGGCGTAAAAAAAATATACGCCACCGGCTTGTTTGAGAATGTGTGGTTGGAGCCGGAATATCTCGCCGACGATCTCGTCGGCGTCAACATTCACGTCATTGAGAAATATCCGCGAACGATAGGCTTTGGGTTAAATTACCGCTCGGAAGAGGGGACCGGCGGATTCGTACAAATTGTCCATTTTAATTTCTTTGGATGGGGCGAGCGTTTTATGCCGCTGCTGCGCGTCGGCGATCTTTACAAACGCGCCGGCCTGGAGATCGTCAACGACCGTTTTTTCGCCACGCCATTGACCGTTCATAATGGCATTTATTATGAAAGGGAGAGTCCTTATATCTATGATGCCGATGGCAATAAAACCGGAAACCTGGAAATGGATCGTGTGGTGGCGCAGTTTTCAGTAGGAGTACAGCCGAACAGCAAGTTGATGTTTACGACCGGACTCCGCGGCGAACGTGTGTGGCTGGGCAGAAATCAGTATCTTGACTTGAATTCGCAAACGCTCGAGAATTGGAATGCGTTCGGCCAAATTCTTTTTGACAATACCGATGACCGCTACTTTCCAAATCACGGCGTGCGTCTTGTACTAAACGGCGAGTCGATTGTAGAATTCAAACCCGCTGCCAAACCGTATACAAAAATATTCGGCGAGCTGAACTGGCATTTTCCGGTTGGCCGCGCCACCATTTCGCTGAATATCTTTGCCGGCGCGTCGACCGATGGCCTGCCGATCTATGAGCAATTCCGCTTTGGCGGGCCGTTTCGCGTTCCCGGTTATCATCGCAATGAGCTATGGAGCAACGAGGCGCAAAGAGCGGCTCTCGGAGTCAGGTTCAAGTTCTTCAAGATTTGGCATTTCATTGTCGGCGCTTCATCGACCAGCATGGACGGCGGCAAAAGTTTCATAAACGGGTTGACCGCCGGCGTTGTCGCGGCGACGCCGGTCGGGCCGATACGGCTTGTGTACGGGCGCGCCGATGACAACAGAGAGCAAGTTTATTTTTCACTTGGGTATGATTTCTAACCTGCATTATTCATGAAATCAGTATTGCTATGGCATCATCGCCCCCCTGGCGGCCGTGAACAGTGCGGTCCACTCCTCCCTGCTCAATTCCACCGAATCCGCGGCGCAGCTTGCGACGATTCGCTCCGGTCTGATAGTGCCGACGATCGGCTGGATGCCGGCCGGGTGACGCAGCAGCCATGCCAGGGCAATCGCCTCTTTCGTCGTCTGTTTTTCAACGGCCATTTTTGCCACCAATTGCGAGGTCTCTAAAACATTCGACGGCGCATCCTCTGGCGGGTCAAATATCTTTCCCAACGCCACCGGTGACCACGCCTGTATCATGATGTTCTTCAAGCGGCAATAGTCGAGCGTCCCGGCGGCCGCCGCATAGTAACCCATGACCTGGTTGGCCATGACGCCGACGTCGATGAGGTGTGCATGAAGCAGGCTTAGCTCAACCTGGTTTACTATCAAAGGTTGATCGACATATTTTTTCAGCAGTTCGATCTGGCCGGGCGTGTGATTGCTGACGCCGAAATGGCGCACCAAACCGCTTTTGTGCAGCTCATCAAACGCGCGGGCGACCTCTTCCGGTTCGACGAGCGGATCGGGACGATGCAGCAGCAGGATATCCAGATAATCCGTTTGCAGACGCTTCAGCGAGCCGTTCACGGAATTGA
>JAJRST010000003.1 GCA_024278645.1 bacterium
TCATAGGAGCCGGCCTGACGTTCGGCATCGACCAATGTGGCCACCTGCTGACCCAACTGATTGTAGACGTTGAGTTCAACATGCGCTTTTTTGTCCAGGCTGAACCGAATGTTCGTCGCCGGGTTGAACGGATTCGGGTAGTTCTGGCTCAAATCGAATTTAACCGGGGCGACGGAGCGGTCTTCAACACTGGTGCTGGCATCCATGTAGGCCTGTTTGATGGCCGCCAGGGAAGCCTCCGAATCAAAGCTGTCAATTTCATCCGTCCAGTGCAAGGCGCCAATGGAGTGACCGTCAGATTTCGACTTGATATCAAGAGTGTATGAAAAATTTTCAAGCAAGTCGGAAAATTTTTCGATTCCGGAGCCGTCTTCGGTTCCCTTTCCAGGGATTGTATTCGGATCATTGTCGCCGAAATAGTATGGCGTCATGTCATCCGGCGCCGCAGCGCCGGGAACGCCCCACTGGGCTCTGTTACACCGTGCAAACAGATCGGCGCCCGTTTCGTCCAGGGGCCGAGTCATCAGACCAAGATCCGCCAGAGGAATATCATAGATATGATTGTTTTCATCGACAATATTCGGCCAGGCGTCCACGAGCGCCTGCGAGCGTTCATTATACCAGATGCCGGGAACATTGACGACCTGGAAGGGGCCTTCCTGACCGCCCCAGGTTAAATAAGAAAGCGGATAGTCGGCGATATCATTGTAACCGCCATGGTAATAGTTGTCCAGTTCCGTGCTATAGGTGACAATATTATCCGCGGCATAGTAAATGATGTCGCTGAGTTCGTCAACTTCTTCAGTGAGCGTGGAATCCGGTTTGAGGAATTTATCCTGAATCTGAATTCTGTTGGTGATGGTATCGACGCCGCAGATGCCCATCAGCAAGGCATCCGGATCCTGTCCGCCGGTGGCCACGTTTTCCCGATCCTCTCCAACCATATTGGCGTTCACAAACAAGTTGTTGGTAAAGTAGACTTCTTTCCAATATTGATTGAGGAAGGGATATTTGTGATTGTTGATAAAGGTGTTATGATTGATGACGGCATACTCGAACAAACATTCCTGGCCGAGAACCGTCAAACCGCCGCCGGTGACCGTATTGTTCTCAAAAATAAATTTGTCGACCGGCACTTTGCACTGCACTGTTCGGCTGGCCCACCATTGGTTTGGCGTAAAGATGTCGCGGAAATAATTGTTTCTCATAACAATTTCCGCGCCTTTGGGTACATTGTTCAAATTGAACCAGATGCCATTGCAAAATTCAAACAGGGAATTTTCCACCAAAAGATGGCGGTTTTCGCCCTTGATGTTGAAAATTTGCCAGTTCAACTGGCCGGTGGTGGACTTGCCCTGCCAATGCACATTCTGGATAGTTAAACTACTATTAATTTGGTTTGTACCAACCTCGACATCGTTGACGGGAACCCGAACGATGACCGGTTTAGTGCCGCCCTCCTGGCCCCTGATGATCAACGTTCCATTCGGATTGTCAATGTTAATGGCCGTGTTTTGAATGTAAAATTGACCGGCTTTCAATTCATAAACTCTGTTGGGATTCGCTCTTTCGCCCGTGTCAGTCGTATCGCCGTTGATTGTCGCTTCCAGCAAACCGGCGTTACTAAAGCCGCCTTCGATGACAATAACGTCCTGCGCCAAGGTATAGCCGGAAAGGAAAAAGCAAATCAGCGCGATGAGCAATAACTTGTTCTTCATTTTTAACTCCTTTTGGTTGTGCTTGATTGTTTGCCAAGTCTATTATTAATAAAAGCTCTCTCTCTCCTTACCACCTCCTCTCCGGCTTTTGTTTTCATCAAATTTTTGCCGATATAGCAAGAGCATAATTTCAGTAGATGCCTTTAGTAGCTCATCGTAACGCCAAATTGCGCTCTGAAGCCGTAATACTGACTGCTTGTCGGAAGAGCCGGTTTTCCGCCCTGGGCGCCGATAAAATAGTCGTCAATGTGATTGCCAATATTGGTCATGTTGGCATAAACAGCGAAATGATTATTTATTTTCTGCCTCAACATCAGATCAATGAGTGAAAAGCTGGCATAGTAGCGATCAAATACAGCCAGTTTTGTATCGAGCGATTGAAGGGTCTCATCCTGGTACCTGTATGAAATACGCGAGCTGAACCCTTTGTAATCCCAGCCGAGGATAAAGTTGAAAATAGCCTTGGGTTGATCATGCATTTCACCTTTTCTTGTAAGATACTGCTGGCCGGTAATCGGTTTCGGAATAAAGCCCGATGAGTCGTAGCCGATAGTAACCGTTTCAAAATATGGATAGTGGGTTTCGGAATCGATGAACGAAAGGTTGACGTCGAGCACCAGGCCTTTTAACAAACCGGGCAAGTACCAAAAGTGCGTCTGCCAGGATAATTCGATGCCACGAAAATATGCTCTTTCCGGATTATTAATCGGCAAGGCCAAAACCTTTCCGTTTTGCTGCAATACAAAACGTGAATCATAATATTCCGGACCCAGAATCCGTTCATCCAGATCATCCGGTCCGCCGAGAATCAAACCTTTCTTTTTGGGAAGATAGTCGCGCATATAAAAAATAAGATCATCTATTTCTTTATAATAGCCGTAGACCGAAAGAAGACCCACTTTATTGCTGAAGATTGAAAAGCCTAAATCAAAGCTCCAGGCGCTCGATGGTTTTAAATAAGGATTGTTTGACTGTATATTGGAATTGGTGCTGCTATAAATAACAAGAGGAGAAATCTGACGAAAGTCCGGCCGTGACGTGCTTTTATAAGCGGCGCCTTGAATGAAAATATTGTCGCTGACATTGTATTTAAAATTAACAGACGGAAACCATTTTTCATTGAATCGCGTGGTCTTTACCGAATCGGGATTGGGTTCTATGCCGTCGATGTTGCTGCTGGTGGTGATATGAAATGCTCTGTATTCGGTATTTATGGCTTCATAACGAACGCCGGGCAAAATCATCAATTTTTTTCCCCAATTAAACTCGGCCATGATATAACCGGCCGTCAAATCCTCCGAGGCGCTGTAGTCTCTTTGATAGCTCGCAAGACCGTTGGTGTAATACTTGACGTCCCCGGGGCCCGTATAGTATTGATTCTGCATATCCGTCAACAGGTCAATATCCGCGGTCCAACCAAGCGTATATCGTCCATTCAGAAAAACGCCGGGGTCGTACTCTTTATCCCAAAAATTAGCGGCGTTGATGCCGCGCTGGGCGTTGATGTCGGTGACGATCCAGGGGAACTGATTAAGAAGATATTGTCTTCTGGCCACCGAACCGCCCCACTGAAACGAACTGAACCTTGTCAGGCCGTCGCTGTCTCTGGTGAGACGATGATATTTACCGCCGATGCTGAATTTACCGGAGAGATTCTTCCCCAGTCTGAACGGCACGTCATAGTCCAATTTGACGTCATAGCTTTCATCAATCAGTTGTTGGTCGATCAGGTTAAAATCCTGCAAATAGCTGTTCTCGATGTCCGTGGTGTAATCTTTTAATATGACTGCTGGGTCCCGATAAATGAGCCAGTTCTCATTAAGGCCGGGGTCGCCGACTTCAACAAAATTGAAGCGCTGTCCGTTTCGTCTGGCCTCGGCGTATGTTGTCGAGAGATTCAAGTGCAGTTCCGTGCCGGCAAATCTGAACAAGTTTTGCCACGTATTTGTTCTGGTGTCGGTCGTCCAGTCGTCATCGCCGACATTCAGATGAAACCGCTCCGGGCTTACGCCCGATACAAAGTTGTAATTATTGACTCGGCTGATGACCGCATCCGTTTTACGAACAAATAAATTGGAAAGCTTTGCATCCCACCATTTTGATTTATAATCCATGACCAGGGTGCCGCCGTCGCGTCCTCGTATCGTGCTTTGATCGGTCAGGGTTGCGCCTTGGGTCCTCACATTCCATTTTTGGCCGTAAATGGCTTCAAGGCTGTCGGGCTGCTTGACATAGATGGGGCCGCTGTAATTGCCGCCGAATCTTTGCGAAGGCAAATCTTTCCTTTCGGAAGAGAGTTCGAGCCTGACGCCCAGCTTGTCGTTCAAAAACCTGTTGCTGACATTGCCAATGACCTTGTAATTCTTCCATGATTTATTCAGATCCACATGCCCGCCTTCAGCGCGCACGTTGAATTTCCAGCCTGGATCTGCTTCCTTGAGCCTGAGATTGACGGTGCCGCCAATCGCGTCAGCATCCATATCGGGCCGCAATGTCTTGGAAACTTCAATGCCGCCGAGCATTTCGCCCTGAACAATACTCAAATCGACGCTGCGGTCAAAATCATTCGTCGAGGCCATTTTTACGCCTTCGATGGTCACATTGTTATATTTGGGAGAAAGACCACGGATGACGATCTTGTTGGCTTCGCCGGAGCTTCTTTGCAGCGACACGCCGGGCAGCCGGCCCAAAGCTTCAGCCGCATTGGCATCGGGCAATTCCTGCATCTTTTCGGCGGAGACGACATTGATGATCTGCGTAGATGTCAACTGCCGGTTGATCGCCGCCAGTTGTCCGCTTGCCTGAGCCGTCACGACAATTTCCTTCCCTTCAACCGCTTCTCCATAATCCAATTCAAAATCCGCTTGGGTGATTCTTTTGGTCTCGACGCGGATTTGCAGCTCCTTTGTTTGATAACCGATAAAGGAAGCGCGCAACGTGTATTCTCCGGGCGGAACATTTAAAATACGATAGTTGCCTTTCAAATCGGTGGCGGCGCCCATGCTCGTCCCGACAATTGTGACATTTGCCCCGGGGAGGCCTTCACCCGTGGAAGCGTCCGTCACAAACCCTGCGACGCTGCCGGCAGGCGCGGAAAAAGCAGAGACCACAACAATTAAAGTGAGCGCCAGGGCTGCAACAAATGCGGTTCTGAGGTTCATAATGCGTCTCCTTTTGTGCTCTTTGTTCGAGGATTTAAATAATTACATTTTATTCCGAGTGAGAGTGGGTTGCCAATATTACTGTTGCTTGGAAGCGTCGAGTTTGCGCACAGATTGCCGCTCGATGAGCTTTACCGGAACGACCGTATTTATCGGGCGAGTTGTTTTTCCTGAAATAGTTTGCAGCAATGTCCTGACTCCAATGGAGCCAAGCTCCTCTTTATAGACTCGCACCGTGGTCAGCGGCGGCGTCGCCACGGCGCTGAGCCAAATATCATCAAATCCGACAATGCTGATATCGTCCGGAATCCGCAGCTTCATATCATAAACAGCCTTGCAGCCGTGCAGCGCATTGATATCATGAGCAGAAAAAATGGCGGTGGGCTTGCCGTTTTGCAGCAACGTTTTGACCTGATTATACCCCTCTTCCAAGCCATAGGCCATTATGAGTTTTTCATCAACAGGGATGCCATTGTGCTTCAGTGTCTTTATATAGCCGTCCAACCTCTGCTTGAAACTCAAGCGTGACAATTCACCCGAAACAAAAGCGATCTTCTCATGACCGGCGTCAATTAAATGCTGCGTCGCCAAATATGCGCCATGCTCATTATCAATGAAAACCTGGGAAAATTCGGATCTGTCGTCTTTGGGGTCGACTTGCACGACGTGAATTTTATATTCCAGCAGCTTGTCGACAAACGAATCGCTGAATATACCTATCAATATAATTCCATCAACATGCCTCTCCCGAATCATCCTCGGCAGTTCTTTCTCGGAGTTTTCGGGAATGATATTTAAAACCAGATTATAATTATTGATGGCTAATTCCGCCTCGATGCCTTCCAGTATTCGTGAGAAAAAAGTATTGTTCGACAATGGAAGTTTTTCGCGCGTAAAAATGACGCCTATATTCCTCGTGACCTTGCTCTTTAACGATTTCCCAAAAATATTGGGGGTAAAATTATGCTCCTTTGCAATATCCAATATTCTTTGCTTTGTCGAGGGACTAACGTCATGGCGATCATTCAGCGCCTTTGAGACCGTTGATTTGGAAACCTGCGCCAGTCTTGCAATTTCATCAATTGTGATCATACCACCCGCTATTTCGAAACCGGTTTCGTTTTTTAATTGTAAATAAAATACACTGGAATGTCAAGCGTTTTTTATTTTTCATCGTTTTTTTTCTGGACAGCCCAAATCTGCATGACATTCGGCAGAGAGGTTGTCGCGATAATATCGAGCTTTAACCGTGACTTGGAGA
>JAJRST010000640.1 GCA_024278645.1 bacterium
CGGATCAGTTCGAAAAGCATCAGCTCACGCGCTTTCCGCTCACCGGCGTGCACGCCGTCGCCGATTGCGACGCCTGTCATGATGTTAATCAATACAGCCAATTCAGGAACACGCCGGTCGACTGTCAGTTTTGCCATGAACAAGATTATATCGCCGCGGAAGATCCGAATCATCAAATGGCCGGCTATCCCATGCAATGCGACCAATGCCATTCCGTGACGCAGCGAGGATGGCGGATGGATAATTTTGTGCATACGGAAAGATTCCCTCTTGTCGGCAGTCATGCCGGGCTCACGTGCAATGCCTGTCACCAAAACGGCTATAAAAACATGTCGTCGGAATGTTACGCCTGCCATGAACCGGATTATAATTTGGCCAAAAGTCCCGATCATGTCGTCTTTGGCTTTTTAACAAACTGTCAATTATGCCATAATGAAACCGTATGGCAGGGAACCACTTTTGACCACATGCAACGTTCGGGATTCGAGCTTGTCGGGCAGCATTCGCACATTTCCTGCAATAACTGTCATGTCGACAACCAGGTGACCAACCTGGCGCGCGACTGCCATACCTGTCACGAGCAGGATTATGTCAGCGTCGCCAACCCCGACCATGCCAGCGGACATTTCCCGTTTGACTGCACTCAGTGTCACACACAAAACGCCTGGCAGCCGGCCACATTCAATCATGATGAGACGGCGTTTCCGCTCACCGGCAGACACACAACTGTACAATGCGCGGACTGCCACACGAGCGGCTACCAGGGCACGCCCACGGACTGCTATTCCTGCCACCGGACGGATTACCAGGGCGCCGCCGACCCCGATCATGCGCAGAACAATTTCGATCACGACTGCACCGCGTGCCACTCTACCTCCGCCTGGACGCCGGCGACGTTCGATCACAACCAGACGACGTTTCCGCTCACCGGCAAGCACACGAGCGTGCAGTGCGCGGATTGCCACACGAGCGGCTACCAGGGCACGCCCACGGACTGCTATTCCTGCCACCGGACGGATTACCAGGGCGCCGCCGACCCCGATCATGCGCAGAACAATTTCGATCACGACTGCACCGCGTGCCACTCTACTTCCGCCTGGACGCCGGCGACGTTCGATCACAACCAGACGACGTTTCCGCTCACCGGCAAGCACACGACCGCGCAGTGCGCGGATTGCCACACCAGCGGCTACCAGGGCACGCCCACGGACTGCTACTTTTGCCACAAGCAGGATTATGACGAAACGGTCGATCCGAACCACGTCGGCGCCGGCTTTCCGCAGTCGTGCGACGATTGCCACTCCACCAATGCCTGGCAGCCGGCAAACTGGGATCATGACGCGCAGTACTTTCCGATTTACTCCGGCGAACACAAGGGCGAATGGGATAATTGCGCCGATTGCCATGTCAACTCGTCGAACTATCAGGTTTTTGAATGCATCAATTGTCATGAGCATAATAAAACGAAAATGGATGATAAGCATAGCGATGTTCGCAATTATCAATACAACAGCCAGGCTTGCTACGATTGTCATCCGAGGGGCAAGGAAGAAGATTAGGCTAACCCGGGGGCGCTTTATGAGGCGAACGGCGCAAAGCCGTCTAATTTGTCACAGAGGAATGAATGAAAAGAGTATTTCCCCATATCGTTTGGTTTGCTCTTTTGCCGCTCTTGTTGACGGCAAGGGAGATCAAAGTTACATATATTTCGAATCAGAGCATTTATATCGACGGCGGCAGGGCCGACGGCATCCGCGTTGGCGACAGCCTGATCGTCAAACATAACGGCAAGCCGACGACGCTGTTAAAGGTCAAATATGTCGCCGAGCATTCCGCCTCCGCAGCCATTGAAAAAGGCAAAATGCCGAAAAAAGACGACGCCATTGTTTTGTTGACAAAACGGTCGACGTCAAAACCCCGGGTGGCGACGGGGCGGCGAGAGCGTCACATTAAAACAAACCGCTCTTCCTTTCGTTCCGATTTTAAGAGTCGCGCCAAGGTGAGCGGCAGCATTTCATTGAACTGGCGTCATATCAAAGATGTGTCAGACAGGAAAGCGAGCCTGGATCAACCGGGCGCCCGTTTCAATATTAAAATAAAAAACCTGTTCGGCCAGGCTTATGAGCTGCGCATAAAGAGCCGCTTGCGCTACCAGCGGCGGACTTTTACCTACGGCGACAGGCTGCCAAAGGAAGAGTGGCGGAACCGTTTGTATGTCGTCTTCTTTAGTTACACGGATGAAAACGCCTTGCTCAACTATAGCTTTGGCCGCATTCTCTCCAACGCCATCGGCAGCGTCGGCTATATCGACGGGGCGTTGGTGCAGGCGAGGCTTGTCCCCGCCCTTCGTCTCGGCCTCTTTGCCGGCACGCAGTTTCAGGGACAAAACTCAAACATCCCTTCGGGAAAGCAAAAGTACGGCGCGTTTGTGCGCTATATAAAAGGCGACTACCGGGCCGGCCGATGGGAGTCGGCGGCGACCCTTTCCGGCGAATATGTCCACAATACGATTGACCGGGAATTGTTGTATTTTATGAATTCTTTTTACACGCGGCGTTTTTCTTTTTACCAGAGCGCCGACATTGACATCAACAACGGCTGGCGGCAGGATCGCGCCGGAGAGAAGATAGCTCTCAGCAACCTTTACCTGAACGGCCACATCAAGTTCACTCGTAAAATATCCGCCAGCCTGAGTTATGACAACAGGAAAAATTATTACTCGTACCGATGGCGCTCCATTGCCGACAGCCTTTTCGACGACGCCTTGCGCCAGGGGTTGCGCGCCTCGATCAACCTGCGTTTGCCGCAGCAGATACAAATCATGATCAACGGCGGCGTGCGCATCAAGGAAAACGACGATCAAAAGACTTTTTCCTACTCGGGCAGCGTCACAAAGCGCCGCATAACACGATGGCGCGCCTTTGTCGGTTTGTACGGCTCCGGATTTTCCAACGCCTACACGCAGGGCTACTACGCGTCGACGCGCATCGGCGCCAACCTGCGCTCCGGCCATTCTTTTGACGTTTCCTACGGCGGCTATTTTTATACGACGAGAACGACGCAGGAATCGCGGGCAAGCCGATGGGTGCGGGCAAATCTGAATTTGAATTTCGGCCGTCACTGGTTTATGTCGCCCAATTACGAATACTTTTTCGGCGACGACTCGCCCGGACATCGACTGTATATTGAAGCGGGCTATCGGCTCTGATCTTGCCGCGGCATGCGCCGTGTTTTGCCGTGCGTCATATAAAATCACTCCAGGGAGAAGAAAACAGATGGAATCAGCAATAATTTGGGGGACGGGACTTTTGGTCATTTTGCTCATTTTTGTGCCCTATCTCGTCAAGTTCAAGAAAACGCAGCAATACCATAAGGAACGAAAAGAAGAGGCCGTCCGTTTGGGAGCGGACCGGCCGGTGGCGCAGTTTCCGCAGATTGATGTGAATCGCTGCATCGGTTGCGGCGCCTGCGTCAGCGCCTGTCCCGAGGGCGATGTGTTGGGCGTCGTTTTCGGCAAGGCCACGGTGATCAACGGCCTGAAATGCGTCGGTCACGGCAAGTGCGCGGAAGCGTGCCCGGTGAACGGCATCACCGTCGGGTTGGGCGACATCTCCAAGCGCGACGATATCCCCATGATGAATGACTATAATGAAACGAACATTCCCGGTTTGTATATAGCCGGCGAGCTGGGCGGCCTGGCGCTGATTCGCAACGCCATTTCGCAGGGGCGGATGGTCATGGAGCATATTGCGCAAACGCTGACGCCGGAGACGAACGGCGCTTATGACGTCGTCATCATCGGCGCCGGCCCGGCCGGCATCAGCGCGGCGTTGACGGCGAAAAAGCACAACCTGAACGCGCTGCTGCTCGACCAGCAGGGATTTGGCGGCACTATTCTGCAGTACCCGCGAAAAAAGCTGGTCATGACCCGTCCCATCGAGATTCCGCTTTACGGCGCGCTGAAAAAGACCGAGTATGAAAAAGAAGAGGTTTTGGAAATCTGGGAGGACATTCAACGGCGTTTTCAACTCCATGTCAAGCTCGGCGAAAAGCTGCAAGGCGTTGACAAGGAAAACGGTCTCTTCCGGGTGACGACGCAAAACCGCGTTTACATAGCCCGGCGCGTGGTGCTGGCCCTGGGTCGGCGCGGCACGCCGCGCAAGCTCGGCGTACCCGGCGAGGATTCCAAAAAGGTGATGTACAAACTTATCGACGCCGAAGCTTACCGCAACAACCACGTGCTGATCGTCGGCGGCGGCGACAGCGCCGTGGAAGCGGCCATGGGACTGGCGCGGCAGCCGGGCGCCGTCGTGACCATCTCTTATCGCAAGGAACAGTTTTTTCGCATCAAGAAAAGAAACCAGCAACGTCTGAACGCCGTCGTCGCCGAGGACAAGATCAGGTTGGAGCTTCGCAGCAATGTTGTGGAGATTCGGGAAAAGTCGGTGCTGCTGTCGCGCGGCGGAGAACGGATTGAATTGCCGAACGACTATGTTTTTGTTTTCGCTGGCGGCGAACCGCCGTTTGGGTTGCTCAAAAAAATAGGAGTTAAATTCGGCGACGATGGTTAACCGCTCGATTGTTTCGCCATTCATTGACAGGGATAGCTTGGCTTTTTAATGTTTTAAGGCAAGATTATTTAAGGCAAGACAATTTTGAGAATCAATGACAGATGCAAAGAATCTTTGCAATTCATTGATTTATTTTTTATTATTCACCACAACTAATTGTCGTTCCATTGCAGCGATACTCTCATGTCCTGCTCAAAGATCGGCGACCAGTGTCCGCGTCCGGTCGGACCGGACAGCAAACTCATCTTTGCCATGATGCCGTTTAAGGAATTCGACGATAGGGAGGATCGGGTCATCGCGCTCTACTTGGAGCTTGTCTGTCGCAAACTTTTGCATAAATTGAATTTAACAGAACCATC
>JAJRST010000090.1 GCA_024278645.1 bacterium
CCATGGAAAATGCGGCGCCTTTGATTTTGAAGAATGTCGAGCCTTGCATCTTGTCCACCAGGCGGCGCGATGTCGGCGACTGATCCATATCCACGACGCACAGGTTGATATGCTTGATGTCAAAAGTCACCGCCGGCACCAGGACGATCATTTGCACAATGGGCACCATCACGATGACCCGCGCCATGAATTTGTTGCGGCGCACCTGGATGAATTCTTTTTGCAAAAGGTATTTTAGACGTTTCATTTTATCATCGCTTGTTTGTTGTACATGGCCACGGAACCGTCACTCCAGACGGAGTTTGAATTTTTTAGCGCTCAATGTGATTAAAAACAGAGTCATGCCCAAAAGAACCAGCGTCTCCCGCCACACAAAATGCATCCCCGTACCTTTGAGCATGATATTTTTAATGATGATGATAAACCAGCGCGGCGGCAGCGCCAGGCTGATGATTTGAAAGATTTTCGGCGTATTTTCCAGGGGGAAAATAAAGCCGGAAAGAAGAACGCTGGGCAGCAACAGCCCCAGCAGCGTCATAAAAATCGCCTGCTGCATGGTGTCCGCAATCGTGGATATGAGGATGCCCAGGGAAAGCGACAAGGCGATATACAAGGTGCTCTCCATCAGCAGCAGCGCCAGGCTTCCTTTTACCGGCAGTCCAAAGATAATATTGGCCATGCCGAGAATGATGAGAACATCGATAAAGCTGATGATGAGATAGGGCGCCACTTTGCCGAGGATGATGTGCAGCGGCCGCAGCGGCGAGGCCAGCAGCACTTCCAGGGAGCCAAACTCTTTTTCGCGGGTGATGGTCACCGAGGTCATCAGCGTGCAGGTGAGCAGGAGAATGAGGGTCATCAGCCCGGGGACGAACATGTAGGAGCTTTTCAGCGTCGGGTTGTAGGCCATTCTCACCTCCGGCGAGATGACGATGTGCGAGGCGGCGGCCAGCTCCTCGTTGAAACCGGCGATGATGGCTTTGGAAAAGGAGGCGAGCAGCCGCGCTGTGTTCGGCTCGGAGGCGTCGATGATCAGGCCGATGCTCGCCTGTTTGTCTCGCTGCAGCCTGGCGTCAAAATCGGCGTCGAACAGCAGCACCATCTTGACGCGCCCGCTTTTGAGCTCGGCATGGATTTGATCCGTCGATTGCAGCTCCCGGCTGACGCTGAAATTTTCCGAGGCGTCAAATTTCTGTATCAATCGGCGCGTGACATCGTCATGTGATGAATCCAACACGGCAATCTTGGCCTCCCGAATGTCCATGGTCACAACATAGCCGAAAAGAATAATCTGCATCGCCGGAATGCCGAACAGGATAATCAACGTCCGATAGTCGCGAAAGATGTGCAGAAATTCTTTGCGGATGAAAGAAGCAAGTTGATGCATTTTGAGTCCAGATTAAGTCAATGTCATCAAGCTTAAGGGTTTATAAGCAAAATTATTTTCATTAATTTATAAGGATCATAGTAAA
Source organism: bacterium (assembly GCA_024278645.1). Lineage (GTDB taxonomy): Bacteria > Zhuqueibacterota > Zhuqueibacteria > Residuimicrobiales > Krinioviventaceae > JAJRST01. The sequence continues at coordinate 1,473 of JAJRST010000090.1, forward strand.
AAGAAACTAAAATTTTGACTTGGATAGATTTTAAAAGCATGCATTGGAATGTTATACTCTTTGCAAAAGTCGTAAATGTCGGGCGAACTTGTAATGCGAATCTCCTTTAATGACTTTTTTCGTCTTTGGCCAGGCTTGCTCAAGACGAGCAACGATGCGCTTAAATCATGACGATCTCCGCCCCTCCAAGGACGTTTGCCCGACCGAAGAAGGGAGGCGACCAATTTGCCGGAGCATCTCTCAAACAACCCGCTCGGTTTGACAAAACAGCACCAGTCCGCATTCCGAGCTGATATCGCCGCCGTCAAAATCCAGTTCGCCAGTTTTATCAAAAATGTTTTTTGTGAAACTGAACACCGACAAAAGCCAGCGCCGTGTTTAACCGCGGAGAACGCCGGGATGGCCGAGAGCATTATGCAAAAGCCAACTCGCGCAGAGGCGCAAAGCAACGCAAAGAAATTTCTAAAATTAACGTTCAATAAAGCTGTCTCAAAATGATTTTGTCCAAGATCGTTTTGCCTTTATCATTTTGTCCCAAATTATTTTGTCTTTAATACGACCGGATTCACGTTTTCAACGTTGCAAATATTTTCAGACCTGTTCCTCCGCAAACAAGACGAATATCACTAAAATATAGAGTAGTTGAGAGCATGGGGATGACAATTTTTAATCTCAATAAACAAGGAGTGGCAAATGAAATATTTATTACCGATGATTATGTTGTTGCTTTTGAGTGCGGGTCTCCTTCATGCGCAATCGCTCGACGGCTTTACTTTGATCGCGCACTATCCTTTGCAGGAAAACGCCGATGACGCGCTTGGCGCTTACGATCCGATGACGCTGGTCAATACGCCGTTTCAGGATGGCGGCATTTATTGCAATGGAAATTACACCGGAAGCGAGCCGGATTCAAGCGACGCCGGCACGCCCTTTTTGGCCGGTCTGTCCATGAAAAAATTTGCCATCAGCGCAAGATTCAAAGTGACGGAAGACTATGAAAAGTATCGACCTATTCTTATCGGCGGTCCGTCCTGGCGATGGATGGCCATTTCTCTGGATGTGAATTTGGCCATTGGTCTGGCTTTCAACGACATATATGCATATTCCAATGACGGGAATCCGGTGATTTCCAAGGATACGTGGCATACCGTAACGGTTATTTATGACAGCGTCAAGGCGGAGGGCCTGCTCTACCTGGACGGCGTATTGGCGGACAGCGTCTCGACGCCGCTGGATCATGCCAATGACAAGGCGCTCACAATCACGCATGGCGGGGATGGAGTCACCTTTAAAGGCTTTTTGGCGGACCTGAAAATTTACAACGGCTCCGACGCTTCCCTGGTGGAGGACGAAAAAGCTTTGCCGACCGCCTTTGTTTTGCAGCAAAACTTCCCCAATCCGTTCAACCCGACGACGACGATCAATTTCAGCATCCGGGAATCGGGCGAATACGACCTGGCCGTCTACAACACCAGCGGTCAAAGAATAAAAACTTTATTAAGGGAAAATTTAACCTCGCAATCCTATTCCATAACCTTTGGCGCGGCCGACTTGCCCAGCGGCGTTTACATCTACCGGTTGCAGGGGCGGGGCGAAAGCCAGGCGCGGCGATTCGTGGTGCTCAAATAATTTCCAGGAGCCGGGGACTGCAAATCCCCGGCCCGTTCTCTCCTCATTTCAATTCTAGCCTGAAAAGTTCATTCGCCTCAAAGCCGCCAAGTCTCGAAGGTACTCAAAAACAATAGAATTAAGACAATAGTATTAAAACACACCAGCCGTTAATGGATTTCTAAAGGAAAAACTATTACGGGCAAAACCATAAGTTCAAAACCGGCATATCCTTATTGTTTTAAAAGTTGAATCTGACAGTAGGATTTTGGTATTTGGAATTTCCGGCTTGTCCGGCTTGGGTGAAAAAAACTTCTTGACATTCACCCGAAAAAGAGTAATTTAGTTGTAAACATGTATGACAACATGCAATAATATTGAAGAACAAATGTGAGCTTTCCTATGGCTGTCAATTCCCCTTTTGCCAAAATTGAACGCGAAGAACCCCTCAGTCACAAAGTTGAACGCCAAATCCGCGAAGCCATTCAACAAAAGGTCTTTTTACCGGGCGACAAGCTGCCGGGCGAATTCGAGTTGGCGGAGAAATTCGGCGTCAGTCGCACCGCCGTGCGCGAGGCGCTGCGCCTGCTCTCCGGCCGCGGCCTGGTGGATATTCGAAAAGGGTCGGGCGTTTACGTCACCGAAATGAGCATGTCCAATGTCGTCGATCCCTTTTACGACCTCCTGGAGATGAAGTGCGGCGAGGCGGCGCTGTTGCATATCGTGCGCGTGCGCCTGTTCATGGAGCCGCCGGTCGCCGCCATGGCCGTCCGGCATTGCACCGATGAAGATATCGATTACTTGCGAAGCAAATGGGAGCAGATGGCGCAACACAAGGATGACCCGCTGAAAAACATCGAGAGCGATATAAAATTTCACCGTCGCATCGCCGGGGCCGCCGGCAACCCCCTCATTCCCATCATCATGGAGCCGATTTTTCAACTTTTGGGCAAGTTTATCTCCTCCACCTATCGTCAGTCTCACGCCGGAAAGCTGGCCATCGAGTACCATCGTCAACTGGTCGAGCATTTTGAAAAGCGCAACGCGGACGCCGCGGCCGAAACCATGCGGCGGCATCTGACGGACGCCGAGAAGCATGTGATTCAATATTTCAACAGCATTGGCTTTACTGAATTTGAATAGGATGAAAATCATGACAAAGCTTTCAGCAGCATTTTTTATTCTTCTCCTTTTGTCGCAAATGTCAGTCGCCGCGGATGATTTGGTGCATCGAAAAATTGTCTTTACAACCATCGCAAAAACGATGCAGGCGCCGGTCATTGACGGCCGCCTGAACGACATTGTCTGGCAGGATGCAACACGCCTTGACAATTTCCTGTTGACCGCCGGCGACCATGGCAAACCGGCGACGCGGCAAACCGCGGTCCGCCTGCTTTACGACGGGACGCACCTTTACGTGGCCTTTCGCTGCGAGGAGCCGAACGTCGCCGGCATAAAAACGTCATCGAAAATAACCGATGATCTCGATATTCTCTACGACGACCGCGTCGAGGTTTTTCTCGACCTCGATCACAATCATCGCAGCTATATCGAACTGGCGGTGAACACAGCCGGCGTGCAGTTCGACCAGCGCTGTTACAATCGGCTGCACGGCTCAAAGACATGCGATATGGACCCGTCGTTCAACCTCTTTTGGCGCGCCAAAACTTTTGTCGGCCCCGACTATTGGAACGCCGAAATCGCCATCGACGTGACCTCGCTGGGGCTGGATGCCATCGAGGCGGGCATGACCTGGGGATTGAACCTCGCCCGCGTGCGCCAGCCGGACGTTGAAAAGGGCGACGAGTTTTTCAAGCGGCAACCGGGCGGCGAGGCGGAATACAGCGCCTGGGCGCCGGTGAAGGATTATATCCGCGAGACCATCTCCAATTTTCATGCGCCGCTGCAATTTGGCGACGCGGTGTTCGGCGATCCCGGGTTTGCGGTCAGGGAACTGGCCTTTCGCAGTGCGCTGTACGCTTTCGGACCGGTCGGCTATCCGTCGCTTTACGGCTGGAATCCGCTGCTCATCGATCTTGATCTGCATGACGCGGCATTGCATCAGCTTGAGGTTGATCTGCGAGTCGAGCCGGAGACGGTCAAAGCATGGTCGCACAGCGAGGTCGTCGATGTTGGCGACGGCGCCATCCACACGCGCTATTTCATCCCCGAAAATCAGGAAAATAAAATCGTTCTGCGGCTTTTAGATCCAACGACAAAAAAGCAACTCTACCGCACTTCCTACATCGAGATCGCGCCGCCGTTCATCGAATTCAATCTCTATTCCCTGTACACTCGGCGGCTCAAAGCGGTCGAGCCGGTGGCGTTCAAGCTGTTGACGGATGCGGAGACGCGAAACAGCTCGCATCTGGAGCTGCGTTTTAAAAATCCCCGAAACGGCGTGCTCATTCAGCAAGTTGACATAGCGGACCTCTCTTCCGCCGATGATTTCACGCCGGTGTTTGACACGGCGGCATTGCGGCGGCTGCCGGGCGGCGTTTATGCCATTCAGTGCCTGCTCAAGGATGAGCAGGGAAACCTCCGCGCCGAGTTTACGCAACGCCTGACCAAATTCGATCCCGATCTGCCGCAGAAATTCTCCGTCGTCGACGGAGAATACAGCTACGGCGGCGTCAGCAGCCGCGCCATACAAATCCGCTATCCTTTTCCGGCGCGGTTCGTCTTTTGGCGCGACGCCTCTTACATCCCCATCTGGGATTGCGACCAGGCGGCGATGACCAACGAATTCATCGAATGCTGGGGCGCCGGCAACCAGGGCTGCAACGAGCCGATGCAGGATCGCGAGCGCCGCTATTCCCGCGTCGAGCTGCTGGAACAGTCGCCGGTTCGCGTCGTCGTGCACTGGCGCTATGCCTTGTCCGATCCGCATTACATGATTTATCGCAACGAGTGGGTGGATGAATACTATACCATGTACGCCGACGGCGTCGGCGTGCGCCAGGTGAATTTATGGCCGAACAGCGACACGCGGCACGAGATGATGGAGGTGCTTCTCGCCAAACCGCCGATGGTGCACACGGAGCAGATGTATGACGATCTCTTTGCCACGCTCGCCAATCTCAAGGGCGAGGTTCATTCGAATAAAGGATTCACCGGCAACAAAAAGTTTTACAAAGAATTTTTGCGTTCGGACGACGATTTCATCATCGAGGTGCATTTTCGCGATCGCATGCACCCGTTCACGGTTTTTTCGTTCCGCGATGAACTGCTGCCCGGCGTCACCCGCGATCACGTCACCGCG
>JAJRST010000641.1 GCA_024278645.1 bacterium
AAGAACGTCACAAGTTTCGCCCGCATATTTATCTCGACGACTCGCCGTTTCCGTCATGGTTCGACGAGGATCGCATTTATTATCACGGCGGCACGGCCGTGGCTATTGAAGCGGGACTGTTGACGAAAGAAGAAATTTTACTTGTTCTCAATGATATGATCAACAACAAACATTTCAGCGGCGCGGCGAGCATCGGGCTGACCATTTTCCCCGTATACCCGGCCGGTTTTTTTCAGAATCCCGGCATGAAGCCCTGGTCCTACCAAAACGGAGGCGACTGGACCTGGTTCGGCGGCCGCATGATTCAACAGCTCATTGCGCATGGGTTCATCCAGGAGGCATACACGGAACTGCTGCCGATGATCGAACGCGTGCAAAAAAACGACGGCTTTTTTGAATGGTATACGATTGACAACGAGCCGAAAGGCTCGGGCGTTTTTCGCGGCTCCGCCGGCGTGTTGGGCAAGGCGATTGAGATGCTGCTGCGGTGGGCGGAGGAGAATGGGGAGTAATCAAATAGGATGTGATTATTTCTACCTGCGTCGATTCATGATTCATTTCAAAAAGCGGCCTCGAATGTCCGACGCCGCTTTTTGTTTACGCCGGCAGCTTGCCGAACAGCTTGTTGAAGAACCGATGCACTTTATGAAGCGACTGCACCGGCGGCGCGTGCATCAGCACGCACTGCCCGTGAATAACGTTGAGGCCGCTTGCCTGACAGAAATCAATAGTCGGCTTTGACTCCGCTCCCGGCTGCAGCCAGATATTTTTCACGCCGAGCCGCCCGGCCTGCCTGACCACGTCTTCGGCAATTTTGGGCGGTACAACGACGATGACGCCTTCCGGCTTTTGCGGAATATCATTTAACGACGCGTAGAGTTTGTCGCCGTCCACCTCCCCGCCTTTTGGATTGACGCCGTGCACCTGAAAGCCCTTTTGCTTCAACTCTTTATAAACCGTGGCGCCAAACTTTTTCCCGCTGCCGGAAACGCCGATGACGGCGATCTCCCTTGACAAAAAAAATTGCTCAATGTTTGCCTTGCGCATCTTTTCACCTCCTTGTCAAACCCGGCTAAAAAAATCCATTTACACGGTGCAATAGGATGCCCATGCGGCAGGGCAAGGACGCATCACCCATTTTCGACAACCACCTCATTGTCGCCCCCGGTGAACATCTTTTCCGTCTCCGCATTCAACAGCACCCAGAGGGCGTAAATGCCGAAAGCCGTGCCAAAAGGGATGCACAGCAAATTCAAAACAGCCACAATCATACCGAGAATTCGGCCCCAGTTTTTCAGTTTCAGCAGCCCGATGCCGGCGATAATTTCCGGCACGGCAAAAATTGCGATGATGCTTGACACGGAGACGGCGACGATGGAAGTGACCGTAATGGCCGTTGGATCCCCGGAAATTAACCCGCCGGCGGCGACGGCCACGAGCACAACAGCCGCGGCGATCAAGCCGAGAATGCCGAAAACAATATTCACGATGCCGACGATTTTGACGTGAGAATCCATATCAAACCTCCTCTGTTTGTAAGACTCTTTCATTGATTAAAAATTGTACCGGCGCGATTGACGAATTGAACGAGCGCCGGCATCCACACCTGTCTCGACAAACCGGCATAGGCGTTTTTGTATATGGTGACGACAGGCTTGTCAATGATATCCCACATATTTGACCCGCTGATTGACGAGGCCTTTTCCCCTTTGCAGACTTGGCCACAAATAAATAGCAACCGCCTCTCTATAAAAGCGTTGTCTGTTTAAACAAAAAACAGACGCCCGATATTCTGAACAGAGGGGAATTATAAGCCATATTATGGTGCGGATACGGCGCTTGTGAGGGATTGTTACATGGAGGGGGGCATTTTAATCAAGCCGTGACGCGCAAAAACGGGCAAGGGGAAAAGTGCGCACCAGGGTGATTCAAGTCCTGATGCGCACGCCTGGGACGAATCAGGACGTTTTGGGTGTAAAATAGTTTTTGAATTCATCGCCGGACCGCGACAACGTCCAGGAGAGGCAGCCCCTTTCTTCCACCTGGCTGATGAGCGGCGCCGGGACGAACGGGGTGATCAGTTCCAGGATTTCGCCTTCGGCCAGGTTTTCCACTTCCTGCAACACCAGGGCCACGGGATGTTCGTTACGCTCCAGCATCGGTCTGGCGTCGATGCTTTTGACGATTGTGCCGGTCTTGAACCACAACGGCGGCTCGGAGGCGTCTGCTTCGACGTCAACATCCAGCGGCGGCTGGCCGACCTCGGCGCGCAGTGCATTGATATAGTCCACCAGCGGCTTGCCTCCTGTCTTGGCGGCCTGACTGAGCGAAGTCATGCGAAAGATGGTTTCCTTTATCGTCGGATTGCTCAATTTTTCAAACGACGGCGTCATGGCCACAACTTTTTCTTCCAGTTGCGGAAACGCCTGCAACAGTTCGGCTACTTTCACATGAGGGGTAATTTCAAACCCGGTCATTTTTTACTCCTTATCGGTTGGGTAAGATAAAAGGCGTTGCTCGCCTTGCAATGCTCGCAGCTCGGTCAGGTCTTGCGACACCTCCAGCGTGCCGAGGTAGTCGCCCTGGTCATTGCGAACGGCAAAATATTCGATGTGAATGAACCTGCCGCGCATGTTGATCCAGAAAGGCGCGCGATCCTGTTTGCCGCTCTTAAAGTCCTCCAGTATGCGGTCGACAATGTGCACGCTGGAGGGCGGGTGGCACATCTGCACGGTGCGATTGAGGATGGAGCGGTTGCGGTCAAAGATGCGATGCGATCCCTGGGAGAAAAACTTGACCCGGTCATTCTTATCGACAAAAGTGATGTCGATGGGCAGCGTGTTGAGCACGCCGGTTAATTCCTCCACGGTAAAGCCGCCGCTGGGCAATTGCACCTTGCCGGCCTCCGGCGCCTCTTTCGGCTTTTCCACGCCTTCCGGCTTCCATTCATCCTGCGGATCGTACAAACAAAAGCCGATCTCGACGCTTTGGTTGTAAATCTCGAACCAGTCGGCGACGGTAAAGCGTTCCACGCACATGGGCAACAGAATCTTTTCTTCCTTGTACACCATCTCTTCGATCGCTTCCAGGGTCGGAAGAATGAGAAATTCGATGAACGAGTCGATATCATCCCTGGTGATATTTTCCGTGGCCGACAGCGCCTGGTGCACCGCCTTGAGCTGCTCGCGGATTTCATCGTGCTTGCCCCACATGACCGTCGGCGGCCCGGTGATGCCCAGCTTTTCCAGGTAGGGGAATACCAGGTTTTCCTTGCGGCGATAATGCTTGTCCACGTCCGAGAGGGCGTTGAATTTCGCCTGCAAACTTTGCAATAAGGCGGCCGGCGCCATGCTATCCTTGTTTTTGATCAATTCCTCGACCTCTGAGATCGTCAACTGCAACGCACGATTCTCCTGCACAAAGGTGTGCACCGGATGCCCGGGAGGAACCTGCTGCGACTCGTCCTCGGCGACGACGCCTTTGAGCGCCTTGGAATGTACGTCGCACAACCGGATCACCTCTTCCTGCGGCAAACCCTCGGCGATCAATTCCTGTTCGACCTCGACGACTTCGCCATAGGGCACCTGGCCGAGCAACTCTATCAATTGTTGGCGCACCATCTCCATATCCGCGCCTTTGTGCAGTTGCAGGATCATGTGCTTTAGCAACTGTTTGCGCTTTTCTATATTATTAATTAATTCGCTCATTGGTTGTCCTTTCATGGTGACATCAATAAATAAAGCAGGGGCAATACATTTTGCGCTTGCCCGTGACTCCCGGCGCGACATGCGACGCCTTCTAACGGCGTTCCCTTGCCAGGGATTAAATTTTTATTTCTGCGTCGCTTTGCCGCGAAAATGGTCGTACTGATGCAACCGCTCAATGTGATAGCGATATTCCTGTATGGAAATATTATTTTGCCAAACGCCGAACAATCGAGCGCCAAGCGAGGTCAGTAAAAACATGCCGACAATGATGGCGCCGTAGACAACCGGTTTGATCGGCCATTTACGCTTCGGCGCCGACAATGTCAACGTATCCGCCACCGGGCACACCTCGACGCATTGCAGGCACGAATGACATTCATCCGACAATACCGTTTTCGGCGTATGCACGTTTATGTTCGCCGGGCAGACCTCGGTGCACTCTTGGCAATCGATGCAGGTATCCGCATTTCTGCGAATTTTAAACGGGCTGAGCCAGCTCAGCGCGCCCAGCATGGCGCCATAGGGACACAGGTAGCGGCACCAAAAATTGCGCACCAGAATCGACAACAGCACCAGGGCGACCAGCACCTTGATGGTCAAAGGCGAGGCATGAACAAAGAACTGCAACATTTTTATGTCGGCGACTTTGTTGTATGAGCTATAGATGAACGCCTCCAGCGCCGGAACATTCATCTGCACAAGAATCGCCCAAGCACAATACAGAAACAAGAGATACTTTAAGCTGCGCAGCGGATAGTCGAGCCAGCGCCACACGCGTCGCGGCTTGCCGAAAATCCATACGTGGATTTTATTGAGAAATTCCGTGAGCAAACCGAACGGGCATACCCAGGAACAAAAGCCGCGTTTCAAAAGCACAGCCGTGAGAATAATAATGACGAGCAGGATCAACGACGACGGGTGCACCATGGGAAAATTGCCGGAAAGCAGCCAGTATTTCAAGCTCATCAGCGCGCTCAGGGGCAGAAAGGCCTCCACGCCCGGCGGTCTCGAAATCACATGTTCAGCGCCGCTTTGCAACTGATGTACAAAAATAGAAAACTGAATGCCGATAAGAATTGTCGTCAAAGTAAAACCGATCTGAACGAGTCGGCGGATCGTAAGAAATTCGGTTAGTTTTTTCATATATCATCAGTATTATTTTTCATTTTCGTTTAGTGAAAGATACGACGCTCGCAGGTGAAAAACCTTGACGTAAATCAATAAAGCTTCGAATACACAACCTTTCGTCTCTCATCAATGAGATGCATAATCGCCAACCAGGGATGCCGCCAAATCATGCGCGGCCCGGCAAAACGCATCACTTTTTTGATTTCCGTACG
>JAJRST010000091.1 GCA_024278645.1 bacterium
CCCGACAACCTGGACCTCTCGATCATCGACGTCGTTGAAGCGGTTTCGAATAAAGAGGCGTTCGAGTACTCGAGGAGGCTGGCGCGAGAAGAGGGTATCCTCTCCGGCATCTCCTGCGGCGCCGCCGTCGCCGCGGCGGTCAGACTGGGAAAAAGGCCGGAATATGCCGGCAAAACGATTGTCGTCATCCTGCCGGACGGCGGCGAGCGCTACCTGTCCACGGCATTGTTCGACGGTTTGTTCAATAAAGACACGGGCTTATAATTCAATATGCAGGGCGCGCCTGTTATACGTCCTGCACATGAATCTTCTTTCTTTTGCGCTCTCTTGCAACGCTCGCCAAGAAAATCATCTGCGAATCCACATTTTACAGCTATTTATATGTTGAATCCGACAGCGGCTCGTCCGCGAGATTTATTTTCAGAGTAAAAACAGATCGACATGCTGCATTGCCAGGCATTTTTTGGAGGGTATCCATGACCACGTCCAAAGCGCGTTTCGCGCTCCTTACATTGTTAATTTCTTCGTTCACCTTTATGTTCTGCTCCAGCGGCGGCTATCAAAACTGGTATGCCGAAGAGGGACAGGAAGAAGAAGATTTGCTCGGCGGCTTGTTCAGCGAGGATGATTACAGCGCCGACCAGGCCGAACAACCGGTGACATCCGGGCGCTGGGATAGCTGGTACAACGAAGATCAAAGCGCTCGGGAGCCGAGCCAGGATCCTTTCGAAGCGCCTGAAAGCACAAAGCAGGCGCCCCCGGTTCAGCCGCGAACCCCGGACATCGTCGCATCGTCAAAATACTCGCCGGAATTCAAAGTGACGGTGGTGCGCGAGGAAAAACTGGCGCAAAGCAACAAGATCAGGTTGCTGTTGCAAAGCAACGTGCGCATTCCCGAGCTTGAAGAGTCGAATTGGAAAGTGCTGAAAAAAGCGCAAATGACGCAAATCGACGGCGACGCGGTGTTGGCCTCCTTGAATTCTTCCGAGACAGACGAGAATGGTCTGATCCGGGCGGTCATTTCGCCGACAAACCCCAACGAGTATTTCGGTTTTGTGCCGCTGGAGCAGGCGGGTTTGAACGCCGCCGGCTTTGCCGCGCCTTATGACGCCCTGTCGCTGCATGCCGTCACTTTTAATTTTACCGCGCCGACGAATCAAAGCTTTAAATATCAGTACAGTTTTCAAACGTATAATATCAAATCCGTTGTTTCGGCCTTTGCCGAATATATGATTACCCCGCACGTTAAAAAAGTGCGGATCAATATACTTGATTCGGAAACGCATTACCCCGTCTCCGACGCCGTCGTCACCATCACCGGGTCGCCGCCGTCGCCGATGAAAATTTTGTCGCCATACATTGCCAAAACGGAACTGCTGGTGCACGCCGTTAAAACGGCGCCGGACTATGTGCTCTCCGAGGTCAAACAAAAAACAGGGACAAACGGCCTGTTGCTGTCGTTCTATTATCCTTTCACCTATAAAATTAATATTGTGCACGCCAACTATTTCTATGTCACTCAGGATATCGCCATCGACGATAAAACGGAGACGCTTGATTTTTACCTTTCCCGGCGTCCCGAAAATGTTCGCATCATCGAACAAGATGGCGACGCGGTGGTGGTTGAACCGCAGCAATGAAAACCTGCAAGGCGGCGGCCCTGCCGCTGCCTTTTTACACCTCTGTTCAGCCCCGGATGCCAAATCGGCAAAACCATTCAGAGACATTCGTAAAACTTGCGCCGCTTCAATTTCTCCGTTCCGCTTGTCCAATGCCTGAGCCCCGAAGGCTTTTTTCTCTCGTTTTGCGCGGCAATCGCCGAATGATCAACATTGACAAATCGTGCAGCATTTTTTGAGAATTTTTTGTATATTAACTTTTTAATAAAATTCCGCCAACCTCACCGCAGGCAACAACTGTTTTTTGATGATAAACAAAGGAAATTGTCATGACTGCTCAAGACAACAAGATGGAAAAACTGGTATCGATGTGCAAGCGTCGAGGGTTTATTTTCGGCTCCAGCGAAATTTACGGCGGACTTTCCGCGGTGTATGATTACGGTCCCCTCGGCGCCGAGCTGAAAAAGAATATCAAGGATTTCTGGTGGAAGTGGATGGTGCAAAAGCGCGACAATATCGTCGGCCTGGACGCCGCCATCCTGATGCACCCGCGCGTGTGGGAGGCCTCCGGCCACGTGGCCGGCTTTCAGGACCCGCTGGTCGACTGTCGCGTCACCAAAAACCGCTATCGCGCCGACCAGGTTTTTGTCCTGCGCCCCAAGGACGGCGTGGACAGCCCGCTGATGTTTGCGTTTCGAGAAGGCGACGACGAGGCGGCGGAAAAGAAAATCCGTAAAATCGCCAAACAGAATCCGGAGAAATATGAAAAGATCGTACTGACGGAAATTCCGGTGGAGGAGTTCGATAAAATCGTTGGACCGGATGTGAAAGAGCCGGGCACGCTGACCGAACCGCGCCAGTTCAATCTCATGTTCAAGACGCATGTGGGGCCGGTGGAGGACAGCGCCAGCGTCGTTTACATGCGGCCGGAGACGGCGCAGGGCATCTATGTTAATTTCGGCAACGTGGTCAACTCGACGCGCGTCAAAGTGCCCTTTGGCATTGCGCAAATCGGCAAGGCCTTTCGCAACGAAATCACCACGGAAAACTATATCTTTCGCACGCGTGAATTCGAGCAGATGGAAATGCAGTTTTTTGTGCGTCCGGGAAGCGACATGGAATGGTTTGAAACATGGAAGCAGGATCGCATCGACTATTACAACGCCCTGGGCATCACCCGTGAAAAGCTGCGCTTTCACGAACACGGCGAGGGCGAGCTGGCGCACTATGCCGCCGCCGCCTTTGACATCGAATACCAATTCCCCTTTGGCTGGAAAGAGTTGGAAGGCATCCACAACCGCACGGATTTTGATCTCAAGCGGCACCAGGAATACTCGGGCAAGGACCAATCCTATTTTGACGACGAGACCAAAGAAAAGTACATTCCCTACATCATCGAAACCTCGGCCGGCTGCGACCGCACGCTGCTCACCGTGCTCGTCGACGCCTTTGAAGAGCAGCAGCTCGAAAAGGACTCGCGCACCGTGTTGCACCTGCACCCGGCCGTGGCGCCGATCAAAGCCGGCATCTTCCCGCTGGTCAAGAAAGATGGGTTGTCGGAGATCGCCCGTACGCTGTACGACGAACTGAAGCATTATTACCCGGTGTTTTACGACGAGGGCGGCGCCGTTGGCAGACGCTACCGCCGCCAGGACGAGATCGGCACGCCTTTTTGCTTTACCATCGACTTTCAGACAAAAGAGGATGACACCGTCACCGTGCGCGATCGCGACTCCATGCAGCAGCAGCGCATCCCCATCAGCGGCGTTTACGATTACTTGTTCAATAAAATTGATAAAGGCGAATAGCACGAAAAAAGCCCGGTTGGCGCCGGGCTTTTTGTCTTGTTATCGTATGAAAAAATCAATCCCTGGGATGCGATTCAGGGTTTTGCAACTTATTCTTCCTGCTGATTCTTTTCCTTTTGCAGCTCCTCACGCAGCTTTTTCAACAACGCCTCCATGCGTTCACGCTCACGCTGCATTCGCTCCCGGCGCAGCGCTTCCGATTCCTGCTCTTGCCTGCTTTTTTGCTTCAGCCGCTCCTCCATGGCCCTGATGTCTCGCTGCTGCTGCTTTTTGCTCTTCTTTTTCGACCCCTTTTTCACCTGCTCTGTTTTTGCAGGTTCTCCCGAAGCCTGTTGTTGTCGCGGCTGCGGCGGCTTGCCCTTTTTCAGACGCAAGCTGACGCCAAAATTAAAGCGCCACTCCGGCAGATTCGGCACCGTCTCCCAGGGTTTTTGCACGATCCGGACGCCGTTTTCCTCGTAAAGGGTTTCGTCATCCTTGCCCTGCAGCAGAATATCGATGCTGCTTTCGATGCGGATATAAGGGTTGAACTGGTAAATGAATCCCGGCGTGACGTAGAGGCTGTTTTCGCGCGTGTAGGCCGTCGCCGGCGGCGGCTGTAAAAAGTAACGCCCATGCGCTTCGGTAAAAAAACCGAGCTTCTTTCCCATGATGCGCAGGGCCGTTCCGACGATCAATTCCTGCGTAGCCGCGGCCGTCATGATGGTATCGGCCTCATTATCGGTCAGCTTTATGCCCTTGTCGTTATGGTTAAAGTAGCCCAAGTTCACATCCAGGGAAAAACCGGACTGTGGCTCGCCGGGCCTGCTGTTTATGGAAAGCAAGCCCATGCCGCCAAAGCCCACGGCGCCGGCGGCGTAGGGATTCAACGGGATGTTGTGAGTCGCCCCCGTAGGCAGGCGGAGGTCCAGTTGCAGCGCCATTTTCAGCGGCGCCAGGTAAGGACCGATGGAGCCGAGTTTGAGGTTGAGCAGCACGTCGCCGGGGGAATCGCTTTCGTCATCGCTTTGGTGATTTTTTTGCGAAATGATGGGAATGACGCCGATCTGCCAATGATTGGCGACGCCCCAGTAAATGCCGGCGCTCGTCTGCGAATCCCAAACCGTCACGCCGGACTCGATGCCGTTGGGGCCGGTGAAAATATCCTGCTTTGCGTAAAAGCGTCCCTGGCCGGAAAGGTAGAGGGCGCCGCGATAGATATTCCACGCCGAACCCACGTGCCTTGGGCCGCTTTCATAATTGGCGCCAAAGGCCAAGAGCTCGCACGTCGTCATTAAAATAAGAAAAACGAATATTCTGCTGCGCAAAGAGGTCACCTTTAATGCAAATGTCAAAGTCGGATTGTGCCGCGAGCGCCGGTTTGTTAACCGGGAAAGGTCAAGCAAATATCACACCGATCATCAGTCCGACATGTTCCAAAGCCGCGGCGATCGAACCTTCCAAGCTCGTCGCATCGATTGACGCAGCTTTTCCCCGCCATGGTCCGCAAGCAAGAGGCTTGACCGTTTACAGGGCAAATAGAATAATAATTTACAAAACGCCGTGCATCTTTACAAGTTCCGTCTTTCCGAAAAAGAATATCCCCTTTTACATGATGAACTGCAAGGCAATAATTTACGGCATTCATTAAACAATCTGGTATTTTTGCAGCTTTTCGCGCAGCGTTTTGCGGGCGATGCCCAGCCGCCGCGCCGCTTCGCTTTTGTTGTTGTTGACCTGCCGCATAACGGCGAGAATATGCTCCTTTTCCAGTTCTCGCAGTTTGGCGCTGTCCGTGCGCGGCGCCATCCGCGCCGCCTTGGGTTTTGCAAAAGAGGCCAGGGTGATTTTGTCGCTTTTTTCCATGATCACCGCCCGTTCGATGATATTCTTCAGCTCGCGCACATTGCCGGGGAAATCGTAACGCAACAGCCAGTCCATGGCCTCGTCGCTGAAACCGCTCAAGTGCTTTTCGTAATGGTTGTTGAAATAATCGAAATAATAATCCACGAGCAGCAGAATGTCGTCGCCGCGTTCGCGCAGCGGCGGCGCTTCGATTTGCACAACGTTCAGGCGATAGTACAAATCCTCGCGAAAGGTCTTGTCGGCGACCATCTCGTACAAATCCC
>JAJRST010000642.1 GCA_024278645.1 bacterium
AGCACCGCCTGCGGATCGATGACGCTCAGCAGTTCGATGACCAGGGCCGCGGTCGGCGCGCCGATTTTAAAGTCGATCATGGACACATTGCAGTCGCTGCAATGCACGGCCGACCACACCGATCCCGTATGGATGTCCGCCTAATAGCGTTCGGCAAACACGTTCAGGTATTTGTTGAAATTGGTGAGAAGAATATATTTTTGAAAGTCTTTCAGCGTCGACCCCGTGTACCTTTCCAGCATGTCGCCGGCGATTTTTTGTTTTCCTTTGTTGTGGTAGGTCAACTTGTTGCGAAGTTCGCTGTAAAACATCTCGTTTATGGATTCCGACATAATCATGTCCCCTATTTAAAAAGTCCGATGCCATAGTTGCAATTGCGGCAAATATCTATCGAGTTTCTGTCCGTCAACATTCTTTTGCGAAAGTCGTTGTAGCGTTTATTTTTCCAGATACTGTCAAAAGTCTCGCCCGCGGCCAGGTTTCCCATGGCATGCTCGCCGTTTTTGTCAAAACAGCAGGGAACCACCTGCCCGTCCCAGTCGATCAACGTCGTCATCCACACGCGCGGACACACGCCCCGGCCTTGCTTGACCTTGAATTCGTCCTCGTCGAGTTCGTAGCGGCGGTATTTTTCGTTTTCGGGCAGCCATTCCCGGGCTTCCTGCAGCGTCATCACCTGCGTCGTTTTGATGAGCAGGCGGTCCACGCCCAAATTGCGCGCCAGTTGTTTGACCTGCGGGATTTCGTGTTCGTTGTGCTTCATCACCAGGAATTGCAGGAACAGGTAGGGCGTCTTGCTGTTCGCCTTTTGTTTTGCCGCAACCAGGTTGCGTATGCCGTCCAGCACCGTGTCGAGCTGACCGAGCACGCGATATTTGGCATAGCTTTCCCGGGTCACGCCGTCCAGGGAGATAATCATGCTGTCCAGGCCGCTGTCGACGACCGCCGCGCTCAGCTCCGGCGTGAAAAAATGCGCATTTGTGCTTGTGGCCACATAGACGCCCTTGCTTTTCGCATACGAGACCATGTCGTTGAATTGCTTGTGCAGATAAGGCTCGCCCTGGTGGTAGAGGGTGATGTAGATGATCTTGTCCGCCACCTGGTCGATGAATTTTTTAAAATGCGAGAAATCCATGCGACCGTAGGGCCTTTTCATTTGCATGCTGCCGGTGATGCACAGCGGGCAGCGAAGGTTGCAGATGTTCGTCGGTTCGATATTGACGATGGGGGGGTATCCCCAGGCGACGTTCTTTTTACTCACGCCGGAAATGATAAAGGACGCGGTGTTGATTGTCGCGTTCCACAAGCGCTTCAGCGTCAGCGCCCGGAGAACCTGCAAAACGGCGACCTCCTTGCCGATCCCCGGTTTCAGCTTGTTGATGAGATTGTCGAGCGGCGCTCGCCGTACGGTGCTCGGTTGTTTTGGTTTTTGCATATCCTTCCCGGTTAAATGGATATAGTTTTAAATATATTAAATATGCAACGCGAAAGCAAAAGATTTGTAACTATTCAGCCTGAATTCAAAAATTTACTTTATCATAGTCTCGAAAAACACAACATATCAAGTCCAAAAGTCATCGCCAAGGCGTCCCGCCCCGAAACCGTTATTGGGCTTGTAGAGAAAAGTTGCTGATGCGTGAGATTGCCGCGCGCTCCCAGCGGGACGCCTGCGGCGATCTCGGGTCAGAAGACATGATAATTGATGGAAAAGACGCCAATAGACACGGCGGGAGCGCGCGCAATGACTTTTCGCTTTAACCGTTATTCTGCCAAAGTGGATGCCTGAACAGTTACAAAGATTTCTCCCGGCGGGGACAAAACCTCATTCTAAAGGGCCTGCAGGTGGGGTAGTGTTCACTTTTTAAAAGCGGGTTCCATCTTTATCCGCCTGATGCATGACCAGGGGGCGGCCCTTGATCAAACAGCTCGTTTTTTTCTGCCGTTGTGCCTGAAATTTCTTGCAAAAGTCGCCAAACTATCCCATCTTATAATTCTTTTATTCACTCCCGTGTTTTGTTTAACAATGTGGAGGTAAGTTATGAGCGTTAATGTCGCTCGTCGTCATTTTCTGAAAAAATCGTTGTTTGCAGGCGCGGCCCTCTCCTCGAGTCTGGAAGAAAAGTTGCTGATGGCGCGGGATCGTAATTCGGCAGACAAGAAACAAAAACCCGCGAACGATTTCCCCACCGGTAAAATAGGCGATCTGGCGATCAGTCGATTGATTTGCGGCGGCAATCTGACCAGCGGCTTTGCTCACAGTCGTGACCTGATTTATGTTTCTTCTCTGCTGAAAAACTATTTTACCGACGAAAAGATTTTTGAAACCTGGCGGTTGTGCGAGGAAAACGGCGTCAATACGGCCATTCTTCGCCTGGACAACAACGTGCTGCGTCTGATCAATCAATACTGGCATCAGGAGGGCGGTTCGATACAGTGGATTGCGCAATGCAAAATGCCGGAAAAGGATTGGAAAGCGGATATCTTGCGCGCCGTCGACAACGGCTGCGATGCGGCTTATTTGCACGGAGGCGTCGCCGATGAGCTTGTCAAGGCCGGCAGCCTGGATGAGCTGGCTCGCGGCGTCGAGTTGATCCGCGACAACGGCATCCCTGCCGGCGTTGCCGGACATATTCTCGATGTGCCAATGACCGTTGAAAAAGAGGCTATCCCTGTAGATTTTTATATGAAAACCCTGAACGCCAGGAACTACTGGTCCGCCGGTCCCATGCCGCGGCATGACAGCGTGTGGGCCGAGACGCCGGAGCAGACGATCGATTTTATGCAAAAAGTAACGAAACCGTGGATCGCTTACAAGGTGCTCGGCGCCGGCGCCATTCGTCCGAAAGCGGGATTCAAATACGCTTTCGAAAATGGCGCCGACCTTTTATGCGTCGGTATGTTTGACTTTCAGGTGCGGCAGGATGTGGATATTGCCGGAAAATTGTTGGCCGGCGGCCTCAAGCGTCGCCGCCCCTGGAGAGCTTGATTGTTCTTTTAAAAACCACAAAACAATACTCAATCGTTTGGAGGATTCTTATGACGGAACATTTCCATTGGCTGGATACCTTGGTTTTATTCGGATACTTTTTCGGCATCACAGGATACGGATTGTGGTTGACGCGAAAAGTGAAAAGCAGCGACGGCTATTTTCGCGGGGAGAGAAAGTTCAAATGGTGGATCATGATGGGGCAGGCCTTTGGCACGGGCACGCATGCGGAGAATTTTGTCGCGCAAACCGGGGCCAGCTACCATCTCGGCTTTGCTTCCATCTGGTACCAGTGGAAGAATATGATCATTACGCCGTTTTACTGGTTCATCGCGCCCTGGTACCGGCGCAGCGAACGCACCACCGTGGGAGAGATCGTCGAGGACAGGTACGGCCGCAACCTGGCGGTCATGTATTCGATTTTTGCCATGCTCTTTTTTATTTTCGCCCAGGGCGTCATGCTCAAGGGCGCCGGCAAGGTGATCTCCGTGGCCACCGGCAATATGATCTCTTCGGACGGCGTGGTCATCGTCATGACCGTCGCTTTTATTCTGTACAGCTTTTTCGGCGGCCTGGTGGCCTCCGCTTACGCCAATTTTATCCAGGCGATGATGATCATCGTCCTGTCGATGATGCTCATCCCCTCCGGCATGTACGCCGTCGGCGGCATGAGCGGCATGCGCGAAACGCTGCCGCCCGACTTTTTCAAGTTGTTCAGCGCGGAAAGCGGCCTCGGGGCGTTCACCATTTTGATGCTGGCGATAAACGGCATTGTCGGCATCACCGCGCAGCCGCACATGGTATCCATGTGCGCCACCGGCAACACGGAACGCGCCGGCAGGGTCGGCCAGACTTATGGCTCCTTTGTCAAGAGACTGTGCACCATTGGCTGGGCTTTCACCGGCCTCATTGTCGCGGCACTGGTCATCCAGCGCGGATTGTCGCTGCCCGATCCCGAGATGGCTGTTGGCTACGCCAGTCGTGAGTTGCTGTGGCCCGGACTCACCGGGCTTTTGGTCGCCGCTGTGCTCGCCGCCAACATGTCCTCCTGCTCCAACTTTATGGTCAACACCGGCGCCTTGTTCACTCAAAATATTTACAAGGAATTCATCAACCGGCATCCGGCGGACAAGCAGTTGTTGTGGCTGGGTAGGTATTCGGGACTGGCCCTGACCATTCTGGGCGTTGTTTTCGCTTTTTATGTTGACAACGTCCTGCACGCTTTTCTGTTTCTGGAAACCATCGCCGCCTTTATGGGCATTATGGTTTTTGGCGGCGTTTTGTGGAAACGCGGCAATCGATACGGCGCCTGGGCCGCAGTCGTCATCTCTTTTGTGCTTTACTATTTTTTAAACTACCAGGATACCGGGACCATTGAAATTGTCTACAAGTGGAAGCCCGATCTTTTCGGCTGGGCCATGCTCGCCGGGTTCGCCAGCTTCATTTTGGTCAGCCTGGTTACAAAGCCGGAGGATGAAGAAATGATTGAGCAGTTTTTTGATAAAATGATGCGTCTTTCGGACGCTCCTCCGGGCCCGGACGGCAAAAAGCCGCTGGCTCGTGAACACGGTCACGACCTGATTTTTCTGGATATTACGGGATGGTTGAAAAAGGAGCGCTGGCAGGGATTTTTCAAACGCTACCGCGAGGACTGGCTCGGCTTTTTGCTCGCTTGGGTATTTGTCGGCGCGCTGGTGTTCATTGCCTGGTTGATTTTACAGCTTTAAAACCAATGCGGCAATTTTAAAGAAAGGAGCCTCACTTTCGCGACAGTTAATGTCGCTTGGCTCCTTCTTTTTTGCAAGTCACCGCGAAGGCGGCCAGCCCGACAGGAAAAATATTTGTGATCGCAGCACGTTTTCTTTTCAAAGAGGATGCGTCGCACTTGCCGCCGGGCCGCCTGACGCGGTCTGTCGAAATGAGATGTCTCTCCTTTTGGCGAAAAGCGCCAATCTTATGGAGAGTGTTCGTAATGGTTTTTAATAAAATTTAAATTGTTTTTAGACTTGTCACTCGCAATGACTTGACAATAAACGAACTTGTGGAGGCATCAAACCATTGACACTTGAAGGATTATTCTACCTTGACGGCAGTCCTGTCGTCATTGACATAGAAAACGATAAAATTTCGAGTATAAAACGAAGCGACTCGAAAAAAAATGATTTATATATTGCTCCCGGATTTATTGACAACCAAATAAACGGCTATGTGTCCGTGGACTTTGCTCGATCCGACTTGACGGTCGACGATGTCGCCAAAGCGACGAAGGCGCTTTGGCGCGTCGGCGTGACCACCTATATGCCGACGGTTATCACCTCGTCAACAGAGGTCATGCTGAAGAGCTGCGCCG
>JAJRST010000092.1 GCA_024278645.1 bacterium
GAGGGTTCGTCGCACAACAAAAGCGGCGGATCCAAAGCGATGGCCCGCGCCAGCGCCGCGCGCTTTCTCATGCCTCCGGAAAGTTCGGACGGTCGTTTCATCAAGGCGTGGCCCAGGCCGACAAGTCCCAATTTTACGCGAACGAGCCGATCAATGACGCGGTGCGATAACCGTGTGTGCTGCTCCAGCGGTATGGCCACGTTTTCGGCTACGGTGATGGAGTTGAGCAAGGCGCCGTTTTGAAACAACACGCCGATGTTAAGCAGCAGCTTGTTAAACTCCGGTTCATCCATGCGCAAAATATCCTGCCCGAACAGGCGAATGTCGCCGTCCCACGGCGTGTACAACCGAATGAGGTGCTTGAGCAGCGTCGTCTTGCCGCAGCCGCTGGCGCCCAGAATGACGGTGATTTCATGCTCCCTGGCGTTCATGGAAACGTCATCGAGAACTGTGCTCTCGCCGAATCCGCCGCTCAGATGAGCCACCTGCACGATATTTTTTGTCCCGGAATTCATGCTCGGCGACATCTCCTATATCGGACTTTTGGCGCTAAAATAAAACAGCAGGCCCAACAGGCTGTCTGCCAGAATAACCAGGAAAATCGAGGTCACCACAGAGGCGGTCGTCGCCCTGCCGACGTCGGCGGCGCCGCCGCGCACGCGAAGGCCGTAAGCGGCGGCTGTCAGCACGATGAGCCAGGCAAAGACGATGCTTTTCACCAGTCCGGTCAGAATATCTTTTAGAATGAGGGCGTTGATCGTCTGCGCCAGAAACGGCTTGAAGCCGATGTTCAGGTAGACGACGCCGATAAGCAGCGCGCCGAGAATGCCGAGGATCATCGACAATATCGTCAAAAGCGGCATCATCGTGGTGATGGCGTGAATTTTGGGGACCAAGTTATAGCGCACCGGATTCAGGCCCATGGCTTTGAGGGCGTCCGTTTCTTCGGTGATGACCATGGTGGCGAGTTCCGCCGCGATGGCCGAACCGCTGCGTCCGGCAAAAATAATGGCCGTCATGATCGGTCCCATTTCCCGCGTCATGGAAATGGCCACCAGGTCGGCCACATAGAGGCTGGCGCCAAACTGGCGCAACTGCGCCGCCGACTGCAAGGCGAGTATAAAACCGATGAGAAAAGAAATTAAAGCCACAATCGGAAAAGCGTTCATGCCGATGAGAATGCACTGCGCCGTGTACTCGCCCTTGCGCGTGCCTTTGCGAGAGAAAAGGTTGGCAACGGAGAAAAAAAAGGAATCGGCGACCAGGTAGGTGAGATGTCCCAGTTCCCGGGCCGCGTTATAGGCCGACTCGCCAAGCCGCTCGAAAATCGACGGCCGCTTGACAGCCTTTTTCGGCGCAAAGTCGAGAGAGGAAAACAGGCGCATCGATTCGCGAATGCTTTCGGAAGCATTAATAATGCGCAGCTTTAAGCCCTTTGCTTTTGCCCGCTCGATCAGTTCATCCAAAAGCGCCACGCCGCTGCTGTCGATACTCTCGACCGGCTCCATATCGATGATCGCTTCGCGCTCGCGCGATTTATCGATCCATGCCTTTAGCGCCTTTTCAAAGCGCTCCACATTGCGCAGCACCAGGTCGCCGCGCAACACGATCAGCTCGGTAGAAATATCCAGGTGTTTCTCAAGCTCCAAAGGGCGGCCTCATTTTGCTGGTTTGTTAGCCAAATATTCGGAAACGCGCTGTAAAAAAGAATCGGTCATGTTGGCCAGAATTTCGGACGTTTTCCTGGCAAAGGTGTTCATGCTGTTGTCCGGCTCCAGCAGCGTCATCTGGTCGTCTTCAAAATGCACGACCGTCTCCTCCTTCTGCGCGTCATAAAAGTCAATGACCAGGTGGACATGCGCATAAGACTCCTTGCCGACGAGCAGGCGTTCGATGCTTTTGATATCGCCGGTTATCCAATAATCCGGTTTGTAGGAGATATCCCGCGACACCCTGGTGAACATCTGTTTTTGCACGAGCAGATCATAAATAAAATCGGCGACGGCGTTAGAAGGACGCACCGCCCAGTGATGATAAAAATAGTAATCCAGTTCGTTGGTTCCGGTTCGCAAGGCGATGCGCGTTTGATTAAAGGCGCCGGCAATGCGAAAATCACGCACATCGACGCGATAATCAAAACGCGTGGAATCAGTAAATGTCTTCATGGCCACGGCAGGCAGCTCGATGACGTAATATCGGCGCACCATTGTTTTTTTACCGCAGCTCATGGACGCCAAAGCAAAAAGGCCCAAAACAAGGATGCCTGTCTTTAGTTTCATTTTCTCCTCTTTAGCTTGGTGTCCGGAATATTTTCAGGCACGGCGCCGCGCACCAGGATGGAGGGGTCTTCGCTCACCAGCCGTGAGAACTGGTTCAGATAATCGACGCTTTCACGCAAACGATCTATGGTGTACACCAGGTCAACGCGGCTTTTGGCAAAAGTGATTTCGACGTCATACAGCATGTTGTTGGTTTGCTCCAGCGTGCGATTGATCTCCTGAAACAGTCGCACAAGCTCGGCCTGTTTGAGCTCATCGGTCACCGCCGCCAGATTACTGACGATGGCGTGAAGGGTGTCGGAGGCGGCAAAAGCGTTGACGCGCTTGAGAATGTCGCCGGTATAATACATCAACGAATCCAGGTTCTCGGAGGCCTGCTCTGCATTCAGCAATGTATTATGAAAGGGAGTGCGACTTTCAGCCAAAAAGCTGTTAAAGCCGGCCACCGCTACGGTCAGGGTGTCGACGAGGGAGACGAAACTCCTGACGTTTTCCTGCCGCGTGAGCTCGATCATGTTATTGAGAACGAGCTCGCTCTTTTCGGCGATAACCTCGGCCTTGCCGGTAATTTGTTCGGCAAGCGAACGGCTGGAGGTAATGAACGAACCCGGCGGCAAACAATCGGCCTCGTTGCTGCCGCTTTTCAGTTCGATCAGCTTCAGACCGGTAATTCCCAGGTAGGCTATTTCCGCTTTTGTATCCACTTTGATGGGCGTGCCCTTGTCCAGACTCACCTCCAGAATGATGCGGCGGATGTCGTTCGGATCAATCGAGATGTCGCTGACATAGCCCACCTGGATGCCTTGGTACTTTACCGCGCTGCCCTTTTGCAGCCCGGTTACCGATACGTCCTTGAAAGCGATATAGTAGACGTCCCGTTCTTCCAGCAGCGCCGGAGCAATGATGACCCCTAATGAAATTA
>JAJRST010000643.1 GCA_024278645.1 bacterium
CGGCTTTTGCACAACAATCCTCTCACGCGCAAACTGGTGTATAAAATTGCCGGCAAAAAGCTTTATCAGGCGTTCGGCGGCAATCTTCGATTCATGGTTTTCGGCGGCGCCGCCATGCCTCCCGATGTGGAAAAGTTTCTCCTGGAGGGCGGCTTTCCCTACATTACCGGCTATGGCTTGTCCGAGTCCTCGCCCCTGTTGACGGTGAACCCCGTGGGCAAGCAGAGAATGGGCTCCGCCGGGGTCATTGTTCCGCACGTGCAGTTGCGAATCGATGATACCGACCCCGAAACCGGCATCGGCGAAATCGTCGCCACTGGTCCCAATATTATGCGCGGCTATTATAAAAATGAAGAGGCGACCAGGCAAACATTTACCGAGGACGGCTGGTTGAAAACCGGGGACAAGGGAATAATCGACAAGGACGGCTATCTGTTCATCAAAGGGCGTTCGAAAAACCTGATTGTTGGGCCAAGCGGCGAAAACATCTACCCCGAGGAAATAGAATTCCATATCTCGCAGAATGACTATGTGCTGGAGTCGCTTGTTTACGAGAGCGAAGGGCGAATCATCGCCCGTGTGCACCTGGATTATGATGCCATTGACAGGCATTTCGGCACATCAAAGATGGATGAAAGCGAGGCCTCGAAGGTGATTGCAAAGATACTGGATGACGTCAAAAAGCACGTCAACGCAAACGTCGCCTCTTATTCCCGCATTCACAGAATTATCGAACAGCCGGAAGAGTTTGAGAAAACGCCGACGAAAAAGATAAAACGCTATTTGTACACCAATTCATAAAAAAAGCCGCTGAATTTCAGCGGCTTTTTGCTTCTCATATTTTATGCTCTGTTCTGCACGAGTGTTTTTTGACCCTGTTCAAAAACCACGGCCACCTTGTAAGGGTCGACAACTTCGATAACCACGCCGACGCCGAACTTGGAGTGCTCGATAACGTCATTGGCGTTATAAGTCGATCCCATTGTGTATTCCGTCGGATGTTCTGCATCAACCTTGGACAATACGCGCGACCATTTGCGCTGTTCTTTCGTCTTGGGCGGTTTTTTTATTTTTGCGACTTTTTTTGTCGCCTTTTTTTCGGCAAGTTTCGCTCTTCCGGCTTCATCGGCCACGCGAAAACGGTGCGAGGCCATGCAGCTTTTGCACATAACTTTGGTGATTTTATCATTCTTGATGACTTCTACGACGTGAACCGTTGCATCTTTACAGACGCCGCACAGGGCTTCAACTTCGTCGCCGACCTGGATGATTTTGGTGTCAGACATACGCTAATCCTTCTGTTTTACAGGCATAACGCCTTTTTGAAAAAGTTGCACTGAAACATATAAATATAATGAAAATAAACAATAAATCAAAGGGAGAAATTAACATCCTCTGTTGCGAATTTTCCCAGAATTCGCTTGCGTAATTGCATTTTAATACTATCTTAAAGCATCATTGGTATGGGTGGGCTTTAAGCCATGCTTAAAGAAAAATGGGGTTACATTTTTCTTCAGTTGATATTTCGTTCTTTCATCACATGATTTCCGGAATCGTGAAAAAGCGTCCAATGGCGCAATTATTGCCGTTGCTCTGAAGCTTTTCTATCGGTGATAATGACCACTATTTTGTTGGGATGGTAGATGGATCTCAAAATACCAAGGGTGTTATTTTCTTTATTCATGCTGATTTTGGCGTTTTTATCCGCAGGGCACGCCGCCGCTGTCATTGAGGGAAAAGTCCTAAATGATAAATGGCCGGTTTACGATGAAACAGACCGGGACGGTTTGAATGGCGTCACGGTTGAATTGTGGGTGTTGCAACCGGATTCCAAAATCAGCGAAACAGTGACCGCAAATAACGGCGACTTTACTTTTACGGTAACCATTCCCGGGACATATATTGTAAAGGCGCCGCCCAATGCGCCGAACGGACGTTATGTTTTCGATGGCGACGATTTTACCCAAACCGTCGGCGCCAATCCGGTTGATGTTACACAGGCGTCTATTGACAATAATATCAATTTTAACTCGTTTATCTATTTTGCACGCATGGGGTCGATCAAAGGCGCCTTTTTGTCGTTTAACGACCTGTTCTCGTTTGATTGTGATTCCCTGAAAAGTATTCTGGGCCCCATCGGCCCGGACAACGAATTTCGAAGACTTGAGGACACATTGCGTCTGAACCTTTACCCGGTTTTCGATAACGTCCTTCAGGAATCCGGCAAGCTCGCGTACAACTTTGTCCCCGGATTGGGATGGATTAAGGACGGCTTGCCCGGAGAATATGTTTTTAAAGGCTGCCTCAACGACGACGGCGCCTTGCTGACCGCCTATGGCGAACCCTACATCCCCGACGGCGATTACCTCATTGAATTCGACCGGAGCGCCGACACAACGACGACCGGTCATAATTTTCGATATTTCTCGACATGCGGCGATTATGCACTGACATTGCCGCAGGACGGCGATAACTGGAATAATTTTTTCCTGCAAAATCGCAGCACGGTATTCGGCAAAATTCGAGATGAACTTGACGATAATTGCGATACCGTCGCCGGCGATGAAG
>JAJRST010000093.1 GCA_024278645.1 bacterium
AGGACACAATACAAAAGTAAAATTTGCATTGCGCCGCTCTTTTGCTTATCTTTCACAGCTGGTTTGCCTCAAAACTGCTGAATGATGCTGATCTCTCTCTTTTAGACATTGTGAAAAGGCAACCATTGTGCCACAGCAAAGGAGGCGCAAGGGACACAATTGCATCATGTTATTTTTATGCGACTTACCAGCGCAAGCCCGCAACAAATAAAAAGCAAAGGAGGCTTGACGTCCCTTTTACGACAAAAACACTTATCCACAAATTACTCACACTCCTAACTGTCAAAATAAAGAGCAGTCATGTCGACTCGACTTTTTATCGGAAACCAGGGCTTTTCCAGACATGACATAAAAGCCACACAAGTTGTACTAGATCAATACCAGTGTCTCATATTGATACACTTTTTAAAGACCAGTTTTTTAACACTTTCAGAGGCTGGGGACAATGTTTAAACTATTAATTATTTTATCACTTACACTACCAACTGCTTTGCTTGCAGCGGAGAGCGACATGGTCATCTTGAACGGCAAAGTGTTCACTGTTGACTCATCGAAACAGTATGCGGAAGCACTGGCCATCAAAGACGCCGGCATCATTGCGGTGGGCGACAACAAGGAAATCGAAAAACTCGTAACCCCCTCAACCATAGTTGTTAACGCCGACAACAGGCTGATCCTGCCGGGATTCAACGACGCCCACTTGCATTTTCTGGGCGGCGGCGTTTACTTGCTGGATCTCAATTTGAACGGCTGCACAAGCGTGGCGGAGATTCAAAGCAGGTTAGCCGCATCCATCCAGCAACACGAAAAAGGCGCCTGGATCACCGGGCGCGGTTGGGACCATACACTGTTTAACAACGGGGCCTGGCCCGGCAAGGATATGCTGGATGCCGTTTCCGCGAATAACCCCGTATTCGTCAGAAGGATTGATGGACATATCGGCTGGGCCAACAGTCTGGCCCTGAAAAAAGCGGGGATTGACGCAACAACGCCGGACCCCGACGGCGGAGAAATTCTGCGCGACCCTGGCAGCGGCGCGCCGACCGGCATCCTGAAGGAGTCGGCCCTGGAGCTTGTGGCGCGCGTCATACCGGAAAAACCCAAAGAGCAAAAGCGACGCGCACTGCGCCTGGCGCTGGGTGAAGCGGCTCGACTCGGCGTGACCTCGATTCAGGACAACTCGGATATCGAAGTATTCAAGCTTTACAAAGATCTTCTAGATAAAGAGCAGCTCACCGTTCGCGTTTCCGAATGGCTGGACTTTGAGATGGCAAGAGACCCGAAGGCTTTGATGCAAACCATTAAATCGCTGCAAAAGTTCACGGCGCCGAATTTTATCCGCATTGGCCTGCTCAAGGGATTTGTCGACGGCACGCTGGGGTCGCGAACAGCCTGGTTTTTCGAACCCTACAGCGACAAGCAAACCACGGCCGGCCTGCCGCGGTACTCCGCCAAAGAGCTGCAAAAATTGGTTGACGCCGCCGACAGTCTGGGTTTGCAGATCGGGCTGCATTGCATCGGCGCCAAGGCAAACCTTGCGGCGATAAACGCCTACGATTCAACAAGTTCCAAAGACGCCGGCAAAGACTTGCGCCATAGACTGGAACACGCCCAGGTGTTGCGGCTGCAAGACATTCCGCTGCTGGCGAAATACGACATCATCGCCTCCATGCAGCCGACGCATTGCACCTCCGACTTGCGCTGGGCGGAAAAAAGAATCGGACACGAACGCTGCAAGGGCGCTTATGCATGGCGGCGAATCCTTGATAGCGGCGGCCGACTGGCGTTTGGAACCGACTGGCCGGTGGAGCCGCTGGACCCGATGCGCGGCATCTATTCCGCGGTGACCAGAAAAAACATTGAAAGCGGCGGGCCCGACGGGGGCTGGTTTCCCGACCAGAGCCTGAGCGTGGAAGAAGCAATCCATTGTTACACAATGGGTTCCGCATACGCGGAGTTTCAGGAGAATATCAAGGGATCGCTGACCCCGGGAAAGCTTGCGGACATCATAATACTGTCCAGGGACATCCTCACCATTGACCCGGAAGAGATACTGACGACTCGCGTGGACATGACCATTTTTAACGGGAAAATTATTTACCAAAGAGATGAGTAGCCACAACCTGTTGGCGCACAGTAAGTTGCATAACTCTAAACCCTAAGCAACTGCGCTACGGCCTCAATGTGCGCCGTATGCGGAAACATATCCACGGGCTGCACCTTGATCAAGCGATAATCCGATTCGCACAACACCGCCAGTTCGCGTGCCAGCGTCGTCGGGTTGCACGAGACATGAACAATTCGCTGCGGCCGCAAAGCCAGCACCGCTTTGATGGTTTTGGGGTGCATGCCGCCGCGCGGCGGATCCAGTATCAGCACATCCGGCTGCCCGTACTTTGATTTGATCTCTCGCGCATCGTTCAGCTCGTCCTTTAGATCGCCAAGAACGAACTCGCAATTTTCGACGCCGTTGATGGCGCAGTTTTCCCTCGCATCCAAAATCGCCGATTGCACCGATTCAAAGCCGACGACCCTTCGGACGCGCGCGCTCAGATAAATGGAAATAGTCCCGGCGCCGCAATATAAATCGTAGACCAGATCGTCGCATTGCAGCTCGGCATATTCGGCGACAATATCATAAAGCCGCCCGGCCTGCCGGGTGTTCGTCTGAAAAAAAGAGTTCGGCGAAATTTTGAACGTATAGGGGCCCAGCTTGTCGGTGATCGTCGGCTTGCCGGCGAGAAGATGCTCCTCCTCGCTGAACGCGACGCTGGCCTTGCTCCGGGTCACGCCGTTGATGAGGCTGCTGATGTGCGGAAACCGGCGCATCAGCTCATCCTTGAGCCAAGCGGCGACTTTTTCATCAAAGCGGGAGGTGACGACATTCACCATGAGGTCGGATGTGGCGGCGCTTGGACGAACGATTAAAAATCGCCAAAAGCCGCTGTGATCGGCGGTGCTGTAGACGGGCAGGCCGCTCTGGCGGGCGATCTCGCGAACCGTTTTGAGTATATCGACCGCCGTCGGGTCGACCAGATGACATTCCTCGAGATCGATGATTTTATCGTAAAAGCCTTTGGCGTGAAAACCGAGATAATGCGTCTGCCGGGCAATGGCCTCGCCCGAAGCTATTTCGTCCGGCGTCAACCAGCGGTTTCTGGAAAAAGAAAACTCCATCTTGTTGCGATAATAGAAAATATCGGACGACGGCATTGTCGGAAAAAATTCAAAGTCGCTCAATCCGCCGATCCTGACCAGCAGGTCTTTCACCTGCTCGCCCTTTTCACGTATTTGCTCTTCATAGACTAAATTCTGCAAACGGCAGCCGCCGCAGCTTCCAAAGTGGCGGCACCGCGGTTTCGTGGCCAGGGGAGACTCGTGCACAAGTTGCAACACCCTCGCCTCGGCGTAGCTCTTTTTCTTTTTTATGATCCGAACGTTGACGCGTTGACCGGGAATGGCGCCATTGACAAAAACGACAAAATCATCAATCCGCGCGACGCCCTGACCGCCGTAAGCGAGAGCTGTGATGTCCACCTCAACATCCTGGCCTTTTCGAACAACCGGTTGTTCCGACATAATCATATTCCAATCAAATATTTCATTTCAAAAAGATAAAGACTTTTCAAAGCAATAGCAAAATGAATATCCAACAGCATACGAATTTTTACACAATTCTTTTTGTTTTAATGGATAAAATTGTTATATTTGAATCTTTTCGTTTTCCGAACAAGAAAATAAATCTAAACGAAGGGCAACAGAAACAACAATGGCTGATATAACCAAGAGACGTAATATCGGAATCAGCGCACACATCGATTCCGGTAAAACAACATTGACAGAACGAATGTTGTATTATACCAACAGGATCCACGCCATTCACGAAGTCAGGGGCAAGGACGGCGTCGGCGCAAAAATGGATTCCATGGAGTTGGAACGGGAACGCGGCATCACCATTCAGTCCGCCTCCACCAATGTAGAATGGAAAGAACATTCCATTGACATCATCGATACGCCGGGGCACGTGGACTTTACCGTCGAGGTAGAACGATCGCTGCGCGTGCTGGACGGCGCCATACTCGTGCTCTGCGCCGTGGCCGGCGTACAATCGCAGTCCATCACCGTCGACCGGCAAATGTCGCGCTACAAGGTGCCGAGAATTGCGTTTGTGAATAAATGCGACCGCATGGGCGCCAACCCGGAAAAAGTGACGCAGCAGTTGCGCGACAAACTGGGTTTAAACGCCGTGCTTATGCAACTGCCCATCGGCCTGGAACATGAATTCGACGGCATCATCGATCTCGTCAAAATGAAAGCATTCTATTTTGACGGCGATAACGGAGAAAAAATCCGCATTGAAGAAATTCCCGAGCAATATATGACAAAGGCGCTGGAAAAGCGCGACATTATGTTGGATGCGGTTTCCATGTTCAGCGACGAATTGATGGAAGCCTACCTGGAGGACAAGGTCACGGAAGAGATGATCCATCAAGCCGTTCGCAAAGGCACGCTGGCGCTCGAACTGACGCCTGTTTTTATCGGCTCCGCTTTTAAAAACAAAGGCGTACAACTCCTTCTCGATGCTGTGCTCAACTATCTTCCCTCGCCATCCGAAGTGAAAAACATGGCCCTTGACCTGGACAAGGATGAAGAGCAAGTCGTGCTGAACCCCAGCGAGGAGGCTCCGCTGGTTATGCTCGCTTTCAAGCTG
>JAJRST010000644.1 GCA_024278645.1 bacterium
AGCGCCGGCGTCTGCGACTTGCCGGAATTCGCCTCCGCACCTCCGGTGGACATGGACGATGACGGCGAGTCGGAAGAAGGCCCGTCCAGGACGCGGCCAAGCTCCGTCGCCACGGCGTCATAAGTGACGCCAAAACTGTTCAGAATTTGAGACGCCAGCCCCTCCCGCTCCTTGACCAGGGCCAGCAGCAAGTGTTCGGTTCCGATGATATCCGACTTGTAGCGTTCGGCCTCCACATACGCGCTTTTCAATATTTTCTCGGCGCGTTTTGTAAAGGGGATGTTGCCCAGGGTCATGGTGTCGCCCGTCACCCTTCCGGCGTCCTCGACCGCCTGGCGGATCTCATCAAGATCGCAACCTAATGCATGCAGTATTTCTATGGCTATTCCCTCGCCCTCGCGAATGAGTCCGAGGAGAAGATGTTCTGTTCCAATGTAGTCATGTCCAAGCCGGAGCGCCTCATCTCTTGCAAACTGAATCACCATTTGTACTCGACTTGAGAAATTGTTTTTCATGGGTATACTCCGATGGAATTCTCTGTAAATAATGTCACATATATTAACATTACAAAGTAAAACAAGTTTCCAACTAAATCAACAATCTTTTTCAAATATGTAAAATTCTACACCACAATGTACAAAAATCCGACAATTTCGAAAAGAGTTTTATTTTGCCAATAAAACTCATATTGGAAAATAAGGAGTTAAAACAACAGGCGCAACATTAATAACCAGAATAAATTATATATCAATTTTCATGCCGTCAAAAAGTGTGGTTGCGGACGTCGGATTTAATGCGTCCGTCATACAATTCAACGATGCGATCGGCGCGCTTTGCCAAGTAATGATTGTGGGTGACGATGATAAGCGTCTGACGGTGCTCGCGGCTGAGATTCCAGAGGAGAGAGTGAAGCGATTCAGCGGTGCGTACATCCAGGTTGCCGGAGGGTTCGTCCGCCAAAAGCAATCGCGGCCTATTGATAAGCGCACGAGCGACGGCGATACGCTGCTGCTCGCCGCCGGACAATTCCATGGGGCGATGCCCGGCGCGATCGACCAGGCCGACCTCGCGCAGCAGCTTCATGGCCGGCTCTTTGAGCTGCTGTTTGCTCAGCCCGCCGATGAGACCGGGCATCATCACATTCTCCAGAGCCGTAAACTCGGACAACAAATGATGCGCCTGAAAAATAAAGCCGGCGGTCTTGTTGCGTATCAACGCCAGCCTGGCATCGTCGTAGGAGGAGACGTTGACGCCGTCGATCTCCACCACGCCTTCGTCCGCCCGGTCAAGAATGCCGATGATGTGCAGCAAGGTGCTCTTGCCCACGCCGGACGGCCCGACGATGGCGACGATTTCGCCCTCGCGCACCGAAAAGTCGACGCCCTTGAGAACGTGCAAAAAATCGCTGCGGCCCGTTTTGTAGCTTTTATGAATGTTGGAAACGCGTAAAATTGGTTGTGGATTCATCTTGTACTTTCAACGATTCTCGATTTTTCCTTCCAAAGTCATCGCGAACAATCCCCTTTGGGCTTGCGACTCTTACTCCAAAAGGAGAAATATCTCTTATTCGACAGATCGCTTCAGGTGTCCCGCGGGGAGTGTGAAGCAATCTGCCGGGACGAAGACTTTGCAAATTTAACAATGCCGCTCTCCATGCGGGCCGCCTTCGCGATGACTTGTCTTTTTAATGGAATCCAAATTATTTTTGTATTTGTTACTCGCAAACAACGCCGCCATCTGAAAACGTCAAAGGAGAAAACTCCTTTTCATTCATAGCGAATGGAAGCGACCGGGTCAAGCTTTGCGGCGCGCGCCGCCGGGTAAACGGCGGCGATATAAGTAATCACAATGGCCGCCAGGGCGATGGCGACAAAATCCGTCCACTTTATCATAATCGGCAGCCAGTCGATGATGTAGACGTCGTTGGGCAGCGACAAAAAACGATATTCCAGTTGCGCCCAGCAGATGGCAAAGCCGATGACGCAGCCCATCACCGTGCCCAGCACGCCGACAAACAAACCTTCAAAGGTGAAAATACGGCGGATGCTGTTGTTCGTCGCCCCCATGGATTTCAGGATGCCGATCTCCCGCGTCTTTTCCATGGTCACCATGATCATGGTGCTGATGATGTTGAACGCCGCCACCATGATGATGAGGCTGAGCACCACAAACGCCGCCCATTTTTCAATTTTCATCCAGGCGAACAAATTCTGGTTCAGATCGAACCAGGTGAGAACTCGATAGGGATAGCCGAGCTTTTCGTCGAGCATCTGCTCGACAATGGCGGCGTTGTCGTAATGGTCCAGTTTGATGCCGATGCCGGACACCTTGCTTCCCATGCGAAAAAGCTTTTGCGCCGAGGCGTTGGAAATGTAGGCCATGTTGTCGTCAAACTCGAACAAGCCGGTTTCAAAGTAGCCGGTGACGACAAACTGCATCATCTGCGGCATTTGCCCGACGTTGGTTACATCCTCGAAACTGGCCAGGATAACCTTGTCGCCGAGGGTGACGATAAGACGATCAGCCAGGTTGAACCCGAGGACGATGCCCGGCAGCCTGCGTCCATCCTCCGTTTGCACGATGCCCACATTCAGTTCGCCATAATTGATATTCTTCTCAATGTCCGTCACGTCGTTCACCGTTTGCGGATCAATGCCGCGGATGATCAGCCCCGTCGTCTCCGACTTTGAACGGATGAGGCCCTTTTTGTGCACATAGGGCGTCATGGCCACGATATGCGGCACGTCCTTGATCTGCTGCATTATTTTTTGGTAATCCTTGACGCCTTTGTCATGAAAGGTGCGCACCTTGACGTGGGCGTCGACGCCGATGAACCGCGAGCGCACTTCCGATTCAAAGCCGTTCATCACCGACAGCACAATGATCAACGCCGCCACGCCGACGGTCACCCCGGCGATGGAAATATAGGAAATGAGCGAAATAAAGCCGGTCTTTCGCTTGGATTTCAGATATCGAAATGCGATAAACAGTTCGTAAGACATAAGGTGCTCTATCCGACTTGCATTATACGTAAATGAACGCCTCAAAGACTAAAGTCTCGAAGAAGCAACAAGGCAAAGGCTTTTACACTCTCGTGGTTTCAAATACAACGTTTTCATTTCGTGCGTTGTTTTTTATCATTTAGAGCCTTCGCGTCTTGGAGGCGAATGAATTTATCAGGCCAAAAGCTTTGACCGTCGCCGGTCAATAACAGAGTTTACTTTTCCGGCCGCATGGTCGGAAAAAAGATGACGTCGCGAATGGAAGCGGAATCGGTCAGCAGCATTACCAGCCGGTCGATGCCCATGCCCAGTCCGGCGGTGGGCGGCATGCCGTATTCCAGGGCGCGCAAAAAGTCTTCATCGATCACCTGCGCCTCGTCGTCGCCCGCTTCCTTGAGCTTCATCTGACTTTCAAAGCGTTGGCGCTGGTCGATGGGATCGTTCAACTCGGAAAAGGAATTGCCGATTTCCCGCCCGGCGACGTACGGCTCAAAGCGTTCCACAAGTTTCGGATCCTCCCGGTGACGCTTGGCCAGCGGCGACAACTCGACCGGATAGTCGCAGATGAATACGGGTTGAATCAAATGCGGTTCAACTTTTTCGCCAAAAATCTCGTCGATAATTTTGCCGGCGCCCCAAAAGTCCTCGATTTCCACATTCAGCTCATCGGCCACGGCCGCCAGCGCGTCGCGATCCAGACCGTACAGATTTTTGCCCGTATGCTTTTCAATGGCCTCGAACAACGGCAAACGCGGCCAGGGACCGGCCAGATCGATTTC
>JAJRST010000645.1 GCA_024278645.1 bacterium
GTCATTGGCAACACAGCGGAAAACCTGAAAGCCGCCGCCGCCGGCGAGAACGAAGAGTGGACCGAGCTTTACCCGACATTCGCCGACATTGCCCAGGAAGAGGGATTTGCCGACGTTGCCAAGGCGTTTCGAATGATTGCCAAGGTGGAAGAGCAGCACGAAAAACGCTATCTGAAACTGCTGGAGAACCTGGAAACCGGCGTCGTTTTCGAAAAGGACGGACCCGTGTACTGGATGTGCCGCAACTGCGGCTTTATCCACAAAGGCAAAAAAGCGCCGAAACAGTGTCCGGCCTGCCTGCACCCGCAGTCTTATTTCGAAATAAAGCCCGAAAATTACTAAGCCCTGACGTGAGAGCCGCGCGCCGAAGCGGCAACGTTTCACTTGCAAAAATGTCAATAATTACTAAATTCCGATATGAGAATAACGGCGCATCTCAACAAAGGTTGCACAAGGTGCGGAATCGAGGCGCAAGCCGTCGATTCGGCGCCTTTTTTTGTATAGCGTATAATAAAGAACAATACAACCATCACCTGTAAAAAGGGGGCATTATGACAATGGACCGGGTCGTTTTCACGTTCATTCTTCTTGTTATCTTTCTTTTATCCGCGGCGGTTTACGCCGAGCTTTCCAAAGGAGATTCCGTTCACGGCTTTAAACTCGTTGAAAAACGGTTCGTGCAGGAAGTAAACGCCGAGTGTTTTTACTTTGAGCACATTAAAAGCGGCGCTCGTCTGTTAAAAATCGCCGCAAGGGATGCCAACAAGACCTTCAGCATCGCCTTTAAAACCATCCCCGAATGCGACTGCGGCACGCCGCACATTCTGGAGCATTCGGTGCTCAACGGCTCGAAACACTTTCCGGTAAAAAGTCCGTTTGACGTCCTGGCCAAAGGCTCGCTCAACACCTTTCTCAACGCCATGACCGGCAGCGACATCACCATCTACCCGGTGGCCAGCATTAACGACAAGGATTATTTCAATTTAATGCACGTTTACCTGGACGCCGTTTTTTATCCGCGCATTTATGACGATCCCCGCATTTTGCAGCAGGAAGGCTGGCACTACGAGCTTTTGAGCAAAGACAGCGACATTGTCTACAAGGGCGTGGTCTACAACGAAATGAAGGGCGCTTTTTCCAGCCCGACGCGCGAACTGAGCTACCAGGTGTACAAACACCTGTTTCCCGATTCTCCTTACGGCTTTTCCTCCGGCGGCTATCCCAGCGCCATTCCCCGGTTGACCTACGAGGACTTTATCAATTTTCATAAAAAGTACTACCACCCGTCCAACAGCTACATTTTTCTTTATGGCGACGCCGATCTGAACAAAGAGCTGGAGTTCATTGATCGGGAATATTTAGCGCATTTTGAAAAATCCGACGCCGTCGCCGAACTGCCGCTGCAAAAGCCGTTCGAAAAAATGAAAAAGGTGGTCGCCTCCTACCCCCTGCCCAAGGACAGCGACGCCTCCAATCAAACCTATCTGACGCTGAATTACGTCGTCGGTCGGGGCGATGATCGCGCCCTGGTCATGGCGTTGCGTGTATTGCGCCAAGCGCTTATCAGCCGGGAATCGGCGCCCATTCGTCTGGCGTTGCAAAAAGCGGGCATTGGCCGCGAAGTGAGCGGCAGCATCGACGATATTAAGCAGAATGTTTTCCAAATACGGGTGCAAAACGCCAACCCCGAGGATGCGGATAAATTTTACAACATTGTTCAGGAAACCCTGCGCGATGTGCTGAAAAAAGGTCTGGACAAGGAAGCGGTGGAAGGGGCGATCAACCGCATGGAGTTCCGTCTGCGCTAAGGCGACGACGCGCAAAAGGGCCTGACCTACAACTTTCAGGCGCTCGCCGGCTGGTTTTATGCGGAGAATCCTTTTCTCAGTCTTGAATACGAGCAGCCTCTGGCCCAAGTCAAAACCGCGCTGACCAGCAATTACCTGGAATCGATCATTGAAAAGTACCTGCTCGACAACCCGCATTCGCTGCTGCTGACGCTGCAACCGGAGCCGGGCCTGGAGCAGAAAAACAACGAGGCCATCGCCGCGGAATGCGCCGAGTATAAAAAATCCCTTTCCGAGAAGCAATTGCAGGAACTGATCAAGCAGACGCAGGAGTTGGTCGAGTACCAGAAACAGGAAGATTCGCCGGAGGCGCTGGCGACCATCCCCATGCTGGCGCTCAAGGACATCAACCCCAAGTCGGAATGGTGGCAAGTTCGCGAAATGAAAATCGCCGACGTCAAAACGCTGCACTATGCCGCCTTTACGAACAATGTCGTTTACGTCGACTTTTATTTTGACATGCGCGTTTTGCCGCAGGAATTAATTCCCTACGCGGCATTGTTATCCGATGTACTGGCGAAATTAAACACCCGGAATTATTCCTTTGGCGACCTGGACAAGGCGCTGAGCATTCACACGGGCGGTTTTGACGTCTATCTCAACACCTATCTGGAGGAACTGAACGACGCCAATCTCCTCCCCAAATTCATCGTTTCCTCAAAGGCGATGAATGCAAAGCTGGATAAACTGTTTGAACTGGGCGGAGAGATTATCAACAGCACGATTTATAACGACAAGGAACGGCTCAAAGCGGTGTTGACGCGCAAACAATCCCGCCTGGATGCCAGCATAAAACGCAACGGCCTGGGCTACGCCCGTACGCGCTTGGCCTCCTATTTCAGCAACGAGGGCTTGTTCGACGAGATCACCAACGGCGCCGAGTACTATTGGTTTATCACCGAACTTGTCGACAATTTTGACGCCCGGGCGGAGACGATCATCCAAAACCTGCAAAAAACGGCGGCGTTGCTGTTTTCGCGGCAAAACATGATCGTCGCGGTTACCTGCGATGATGCGGACATGCCGGTTTTCTCCGGCGGTCTGAAGCCGTTCGTCGCAAACCTGCCCGATGCGCACAGGCCGACGACGGCGTGGAACTTTCATTTTGAAAAAAAGAATGAAGGCCTTGTCACCGCTTCCAAGGTGCAATATGTGTTACAGGGCTGGGATATCAAGCAGCTCGGTTACGAATGGAACGGCGTCATGCGCGTGCTGAACCAGGTGCTGTCACAAGATTACTTGCAGAACACGATTCGCGTTGTCGGCGGCGCCTACGGAGGCTTTAGCTCCTTTTCGCCGTCGGGCCGCGCTTACTTTGCCTCCTATCGCGACCCGAACCTGAGAAAGACGCTGCAAAACTATGCAGCGACGCCGGCGTTCTTGCACGACTTTGACGCCGACGAGGCCGAAATGACGCGATTCATCATCGGCGCTATTGCGCGCATCGACCAACCGCTGACGCCTTCTGAAAAAGGCGGCGTCGCCGTGCGCCGATACTTTGAAAAAACGACGCACGACAAGATTCAGCGCGACCGCGACGCCATGTTAGCAACGACGGCGGCGGATATTCGCGCCATGGAAAAGATGGTCAGCGACATTCTTGCGCAAAAGGCCTGGTGCGTTTACGGCAACGAGGAGAAATTAAAATCCGAAAGCGACTTGTTCAACAAAATAGTCAAATTAATACAATAAAGGATATCGCGAAATTCACCTTCGTGGTTAACATTATAACAGCGGGCTTGTCAACCCTTTACACCGGGATGACAAGTGAATGATTTTGCATCACCTCAGAAACGGCAACAGACAATTCACCTAAAAGAAAGGATCCCAACATGGAGCAAAAGCAAGTTGTCATAACCGGAGTGGGAGCCGTATCTGCTGTTGGTATAGGCGCGGACTTTTTTTTCGACAATCTCCTCAAAGGAGTTTCAGGCATAGATCATATCAAACAGTACGACGCATCACGGCAGACCACCCGTATTGCCGCCGAAATAAAGAATTTCAAAGCCGAGGATCACTTTAGTAAAAAAATGATCCGACGAACCGGTCGCTACATTCAATTCGGACTGATCGCGGCAGACGAAGCGGTGAAAAATTCGGGGATCGTCCTGGGAGACGAAGATGTGACGCGCATCGGCTGCCTCTTTGCATCGGGCATCGGAGACTTTCCCATGTCCGAGTCGCAAGCCGTGGCCTTTCATCGGGAAGGCCCTGGCAAAATGAGTCCTTTTACGGTGCCGCGCGTCAGCCCCAACATGGTCTCGGCCAACATCAGCATGGAGTTGGGATTAAAGGGACCGAGCCTCGGCCTCTCCTCGGCCTGCACCAGCGGCAGTCACGCCATCGCCCTGGCCGCCATGATGCTGCAAACCGGACATTCGGACGTCATCATTGCCGGCGCCGCCGAGTCCTGCATCTCGCCCTCGGCGGTGGAAGCGTACATCGCTCTGCGCGCCCTGTCCAGCCGCAACGACGACCCAAAACACGCCAGCAGGCCTTTCGACAAGGGCCGCGACGGCTTTGTCCTCGGCGAGGGCGCAGGCGCGTTGGTCATGGAGACGCGAGAACATGCGGAAAAACGCGGCGCGCCGATCCTGGCGCAAGTGGCCGGCTATGCCCTGAACTGCGACGCCTATCACATTACCGCGCCGCATCCGCAGGGCGAAGGCGCGGCCACCGCCATGATTATGGCGGTTAAAAACGCCGGGCTGACGCCGGACGATATCGATTATATCAACGCACACGGCACGTCGACGCCCATTAACGACCCCAGCGAAACCAGCGCCATCAAGCGTGCTTTCGGAGAGCGGGCGTACGACATCCCTGTCAGTTCCATCAAATCAATGATCGGCCACGCCCTCGGGGCCGCCGGCGCGCTGGAAGCCGTGGCGTGCGTACAGGCCATGAACGAGAATATAATGCCGCCGACGATGAACCTGGAGGAGCCGGACCCGCTGTGCGACCTCGATTACGTACCCAACAAGGCGCGCGAAAAAGAGCTGAACGTCGTGCTGTCGAACTCGTTCGGATTCGGCGGGCAGAATTGCGTGCTGGTTTTTAAAAAGGCGAACGGGAAGTAAAACCAACGGAAACACGACGGAAATAGGAAGGACAGAAAAATGAAAACAGTAAAAATATTTCTGTCTCACATTTTTCTGTCTCTCTAATCTTTATTCTTATTCGCCCGGACTGAAATGCGACAGAAATATGGAGGACAGAAAAATAAAAACAGAAAAAAATATTTCTGTCTCACATTTTTCTGTCTCTCTAA
>JAJRST010000646.1 GCA_024278645.1 bacterium
CTCGGTTTTTGTCAAAATAAAATTCAGATTTATGGGATATCCGCTGTAATTCACCGTAACCGGCAGCGGTTGCG
Organism: bacterium; assembly: GCA_024278645.1. Taxonomy (GTDB): domain Bacteria; phylum Zhuqueibacterota; class Zhuqueibacteria; order Residuimicrobiales; family Krinioviventaceae; genus JAJRST01. The sequence continues at coordinate 75 of JAJRST010000646.1, forward strand.
GTGAAGCGGTCGACAGTTCATAGCCGTTCGGCACAACCATGTCGATGGTATAGGAATCCGGCGCCAGCCGATGAAAACTGAAATCACCGTTGCCATTGGTTACGCAGCTCACCTCGGTGAGACCAGCGCTGTTAATATCAAACTTTCCGTCGCCGGAAGCATCGATAAAGAGGGTAATGCCGCCTTTGAGCGAGTCGGCGTTTGTCACTATGACGTTGCCGAAAATCGGCGGATCGTATGCGACAGCGGGGGTGAAGCCCGAATACACGGGAACGTTGATATGATCCTCCACCACCATGTAAAAGAGCAGCTCTTCGCCGGCGTGCAAGTCGGTGGGCACAAAATTGATCGTCGCCGAGCCGCTGCCATCCGAGTTCACGTCGCCGTAAGGCAAATGGGCGATGAGACGGCCGTTGTGGCTGGTTGTGTCGTTCCAGAACACGGAAACGATACACGAATCCGGGATATAGGACCAGTAATTGAGGGCCAGGTCAACGCTGCCGTCCTCTTTTTTCGTCGCCGTTATAGCACCCCTGGGTTCGGGATAGAGTTGATCGGCGACGATGGTCAGCGAGTCAAACTGCAACGGCCCCGAATAGGAAAAACTGATCAGGTACTGCCCTGGGGATAGCGGCGCTTTTTCCGCATCGTTTTCGCTGCGAATGGATGAAGTGGCGGCCAGCAGAAATTCAACCGTTGTGTCGTTGGAGATGCTGGTCAGGTTTTCACCGGCCGTGACAACGGGCATCGAGGTTGAGTCGCCGTCATCCTGCACGGTTATGGGAATGAGATTGAGCTGCCCCTCGGGCCCGGTCACGGTGACATAGGCGGTAGCAAGGGTCATCGGCCAGGAGAGCTTCACCCGGGTAAAAGTCGGCGCAGGTGGAGTAAGCGTAAAAGACTGCGTCAGCGTTGTATAGCCGTCGGCGGCGCCATTGGCCTTGGCCAGCCCTCCATCGTTATGAATATCCTTTTTAATATTATGAATGCTGTGGCTTCCTATTTCGCTGATATGTTTTGTGCCCATGTTGTATTTGGCGCCGACGTATAAATGCGTCAACCACAAATTAACTCTCGTCCAACCGGCGGCATAACTACTTCTCGGGTATCCGTGCAAATAGCGAATGGCGCCGTCAACGTTGCCAAAGTGCTTGCCGTGGATGTATGGCACGAAATGCGGCACGATGAATTCCACCTTCATGAGCGCATCAAAGTTGCCGGACTCGGAGAGGAGGACGTCGGCATTGGCTTCGATCATCGGATCGGTGGGGAGTTTGAACTTGCCGTAAATTTTATAATAGTCGTTCCAGTAAAATTGAAAATGGGCGTCGCCATAGCCCAGCTCATTGTGCCATGTGGAGCCGCTCTGGTAGCAGCCAATGCCGATATCGCCCCCTACCTTCAAATATGATTTTGATATCTCCACCCGGTCGTCCATGTGAATGAGCGCCAGCTCCTTGCCATCCACATCAAACGGCCCGCCATAGGTAATGCCGATGTCGCCGGTAAAGGTCAACTCGGACGGCTCGTCGATGTTGTTGATGTCGCCTTTCATGTACATGAGCACGGCGCCGGTCCCCGGCAGCTTGACGGCCTCATCGAAATTCTCCGCCTCCCAGTCGATAGTCACATCGTGCACTTTGGCGGGATTGCCTTTAAAGGTCATATTGCCTTCCACTTCCCAGCCGGGAGGAAACGAGACGTAGAGATCGGCGTCGGAAATGGTGTTGTCGGCGAATTCGAGTCGGATGCGTTTGAAATCAATAGAGCCAAGCTCGGCGTGTTCGATGAGAAAAACCACATCATCGAGCTTAAACTTGTCGGAATCGCCGGAGACGTCCAGCTCGACGCCGGAGTTGTCGCCCCGGCCGAGGTTGATTTCCGCTTTCCACACATCCTTGGCCAGCACAATGCCGGTAAGATGATAGACATCGTTAGAGTACTCCAGCGTCAGGTCTTTGGTCTCCATCTCCACATTGCCGAATTTGACGTCGCTGTTAATGTCGATAAAAATGTGTTCGATACGGCCGTTTTCCACCAGCAAACCGGGATTCTCTTTGTCGCCAAAAGAGGCGTCTATGATCTGGCCGTCAATGTTCAGATTGAGATCACCATAAAATATGTAGCGATTGATCGGATGGGTGATGCCCAGATCGTCGGCTTTCCACACCGGCCCATACATGGCGCCGTCATTGCGATAGACTGAATGGTCCTGAATGACATGACCGTCGCCTTCATCCATGGGCCAATAGCCGATGAGCCCCTCCTCGTCGCCGTTTAAGCCGCTGTTCATAGATTGTGCAATCTCGTTTTCTGTACGCACCCTGTTCCAGATGCGCAGTTCTTTCATCTGACCGGTAAAGGCATGCCAATTGTCTTGATACCGTAGAATACCGAGCGTCAATGGCTCGTGAATATCGACCAACAGCCCAAAAGAGGCGGGATTTCTTGAACCTGCTTCTTTGCCGTCCATGTAAACTTTGTAAATACCCTGAGATTGGTTGTAAACAAAAGCGTAATGATGCCATTCGTTCAGCGCCGGTTTTACCCGTGACCAGGATTCGTGAGGCCCCGTGCTGTCCGATACATAGATTCGGGGCGTCAGCTCTGCTGAAAAAGCGGTATGATAGTTGAGGCTGCCTTTGCTCACCAATGTGTGTGTACGGTCGCCAAGCTGGACGCTCGCCCAATACGAAATGGTAAATTCCTGAAGACGAAAATGCGGCTCATCCGGGAAAACAACATAGTCGTCCCCCCCGTCAAAATAGGGGGACATGTCTGCCGCCTGTTGCTCATCGTCAGTCGAGTCCCATTCGATGGTCAGGTCCTGGGGATTGATGTCCAAATCCTTGAGTTTAAAGTCAGCCGTCACGCCGATGTTGATGTGGTCGACCTTGCCGTTGACAATTTCGATGCCCGGGTCGTCGACCGTGCCGAGGAGGGCGTCAAAGGTGTCCTCCTCCAGCGTGACGTCGACGTCGCCATAGAGAATATAGCGATCCTGCGCCCGGCTCCATTCAAAAGTCAGGTCTTGCGGAGCAATCTGCAGATCCTTTAAATTGAAATCGGCCGTGACGCCGATGTTAATGTGCTGCAGCTCGCCGTTCTGAATGATAACGCCGGGGTCGCTTTCATCGCCGAAAAGAGCGTCGATCTCATCCTCTTCCAGCTTGACCTTGATGTCGCCAAACATCACATACCGGTCGTTGCCGGCATCATAACGGAAGGTTAAATCCCGCGGTGAAATGTCCAGCGTCTCCAGATCAAAATCGCCGTTAAAGGTGAAAACCACCTGGTTCAATTTATCGCTGACGATTTTAAAGCCGGGATCGTCCGCCGTGCCCAGCGTCGTCGACAATGTGTTGCCGTCAAATGACAGCGTCAACTCGCCATACAGATCAAAGACATTGGAAGCAACGTCATAGGCCAGCGTGAGATTGACCGGCTGCACCTCCATGCCGTGCATAGTGAACGAATTGTCGATGGTGGTGGTGTAATCGTCAGAAGACTTGCTAAAGGTGATGCCGGAGATATCGGGAATTGTGATATCTTGGGCGTGACAAATGTGGGCCGGGAAAACGAAAAGGCCTGCAATTAAAAATAGCAGACAATTCGTCCCTTGAGCTGCTCGCAGCATTAATCATCCTCCTGCAATTTTTAAGAAAAATGGTAGTTGTGTGCATTTTCGACAAGCCGAACGCCCCTCAAATGGCGCAGCATAAAAGCTATAGTTCCCGCCGCAGATTTTGATGTTCAATTTTTTAACAGCATTATGTGAAAATGAACAGATATGCTTGAAAAAGCCCCAATTCTTGCACCCGCAGCGGCATTCCGCAAATCATGTACCAGATGAAGAATCTTGGGAGGTATAAGGCGAGAAAAGACAAAGATATCAGATGTGATTTCGAGAGTGAGCAACAAAGCGACAACATCCGAGATCCCTGGTCGGCAATAAATTCACTTTCAATCACCGTAAAGCCATCTTGCGCACCGCGCCTCGTCAACGAGCGTGCCGACAACCTGTCCGCGCAGATTGTAGACGGCGAGCTGAACTCGAACCTGCTGCGTTAGTGTCTTAAAAGTTGATTTTTGACCAAATCTGGCAAAAGTTGAATTTGACAGTCGGATTTTGGGATTTGGAATTTGGAATTTCCGGCTTGTCCGGGTTGGGGTGTACTCGGTGGTCGTGGCAGGATTGAAGAAGGGGCGAGCAAAGAACTTTTAGGTTAAGCAAGGCTTCCCCGGAGGGTCATAACAAAAGCTGCCCCGATCCCACAGAGAGATCGGGGCAACAACAATCACTTCATCAGCGTCAGCTTGCGGGTCATGTTCCGGCCGTCGGCTGCAAGGGTGTAGAAATAGATGCCCGAGGGCACATGCCTGCCCTGGTCGTCCATAGCGTCCCACACAATAGAGTGCATGCCCATGGGCTTTTCGCCGTCGACGAGTTGCCGCACCTTCTGGCCCTGCTGGTTGTAAATGGCGAGGTTCACCCGCGCCGCGGCCGGCAGCTCGTAGATGATCGACGTCGTCGGGTTAAACGGGTTGGGGTAGTTTTGGTACAGCGCCAACTTTTCCGGCGCCTGAACGGAAATGGAGATCGGCCCGAACTGCTGCGTGCCGCCGGACTTTGACAGGCTTTCCAGCTTGTAATAATAGACGCCCGGCTGCTGCGCGCTGTCGTCCAGGAAACGATAATCCGCCGATGCCTGCACGGCAATGAGATCCGTCGTCAATGCGGCAAAAGAGCCGTTTTCCGAAAGCGAGCGCAGTACACGAAAACCGGCGTTGTCCTGCTGCTCCTTGATTATCCATTGCAGTTGCACACCCTTGCCCTTGAGATATTCGGCGCTAAACGAGGCAAGCTCCACAATCGTCGTCGGGTCCCAGAGCAGCGTCCACTGCACCGAGGTGGAGTCCATGCCGTCGGAGACATAGCAGTCCATGGCGTTGACCGTTGGAAAGGCCTGGCTCATGTACAGGCTCAGCGCCTTGTCCACGCCCACCAGGCGGCCATTCAACATCCAGGAGTAATTCAGTTGATCGCCGTCGCGATCAAAGACGTTCATAATTTCAAAATGCAACCGATCTCCATAGGCGTACTTTATCGTCGCTTCGTAGGGCACATAGGAGATAATTTCCGGCGGATGATTATTGCGCTGCGCCGTGGCCGTGAACAAAACGAACTCGCCGCTGGACAGCTCCGCCTTGAACGTGTAACGCCCGACTCTGTCGCCTAGTTTAACGACCGCTTCGGCGCGGCCAAGCGTATCCGAAGAGACCGGCTGCGGCGTTGTCACAAAACCGCCGTCAACGGCGGCAAAAACGACGTCGCCCGGCGCAGGATTGCCGTACATATCCGTGGTCGTCACCACCAGGGGCTCGCTCAATGGCGATTGCGTGCCGCCGGTCTGATTATCCCCGGTCGTCTTGCTCAGCCGCGTCGCGGCATCGGCGCGACCGAGCAAACGAAATTCGACCGAGGCTTCGGGCGATATGAGCGCCTCGGCTTTAACAATATTCATGCCCGTC
>JAJRST010000094.1 GCA_024278645.1 bacterium
AAGGCTCCAAGTCTCAAAAAAAATCGCCAGGATAATGACTCCTTTAGACTTGAACGTTGTTTTATGAAAACTAACTTTTAATTTCACCGTCTCTTAGTGCTTTTATAAACTTTGAGTCTTTGCGACTTGGAGGCGAATGAATATCTCGAACCGGGGATAGAATTTATGCAAACGACTAGATATCCTCCGGCAGGCCATGGTTTCTGAGCTTGAACAGCTTTTTTAAATTCACGCCGCTCATCGCTTTTTTGATCTGCTTCATACTGACATTTTCGCCGTCAACATCGACGAGAAAGCGCCTGGCCACGATCAGCGACAGCTTGCCCTCTTTATCCTCATAGTCGTACTTTTCAAACCCCTTGTATCCCTTGTACTCGACCGTGCGTTCGTAGCCGTGGTCGGATTCGTTGTCAATCTCGGCGGACATCCAGGCCAGCATCGCCCTGCCGACTACGCCCTTGATGGAGCCGAAATCGGTTATTTTTATGGTAATGCGGCCGTCCTTTTTGCCTTCATACTCGGCCTCGGCGTGCGTCAACCGGATGCCGAACATGGAGTTGCGGCCGCCCTGAATATCCACCAACGAAAAGCCGCGGAATTTTTTCGGCAGCAATTTCTTTAAACTCTTATAATCCACAGGCTGAATTTTCGTCTGCGCAGCCAGGGATTCGCCCATCCTTTTCGCCTTGTCGGACAACTCGTCATACTCTTTTTGTTCTTTTTTGTCCTTGAAGGCAAAAGCCTCCGGCGTCAAGGCGATAAAACAGGCCAGCAACATTACGACCAGCAACGATGATGCAAATATTTTTTGACTCTTCATGGCAGCCCTCGCAAAATTAAATGAATGCTTTATTATAATGATCCCAATGCATTTTATCAATACTAAAAGAAATAAATTTGACAGACACCACAATTATCACTATTTTCCAATGAATAGATGACGAGAAGGCGTGTACAATAGCACATAAAATTATGAATGAACCTTCTCGGAACGACAGGCTTATGGAGCATGTTTTGGAAACAACGGACAGTTTTATCGTCAAAGGTCGAACTGTGGACAGCCGTCGCATCAGAAGCGACGCAGAGGCTATTCAGCTTTGCCAACAGGGCAATCGCCAGGCTTATGGCTTTCTTGTCGAACGTTACAAAGAGCGAGCTTATTACAGCGCGCTCGGCATTCTCGGCTCGCACGACGCGGCGCTGGACATCTCCCAGGATGCTTTTGTGCGCGCGTTTCGAGCCATCAAGCGATTCGAGCCGGGAAAAAAGTTCTTTACCTGGTACTATCAAATTTTGCGCAACCTGTGTCTCAATTTCATTCGCGACAAAAAAAGACACGCGCGATCCTTTTCCGAAATCGACGAGCATGAAATAAAAAAACTATCCGACGACTCGCAGGACGCCTCCGTTTTAGCGGAACAGAATGAACTGAAGCAAGCGCTGTGGGCGGCCATGGAACAACTCAAGCCCAACGAAAGAGAAGTAATCGTTTTAAAGGACTTTCAGGATTTATCTTATAAAGAAATCGCCGAAATTCTGGACATTCCGATCGGCACGGTCATGTCCCGATTATTCAATGCACGACAAGCATTAAAGGCGAAAATCGAGAGGACATACTTATGAGCAGTACCGTGGACAGAGAAAAGTTTCAGGCTTTGATGATGGGCGCGTTGGACGGCGAATTGAGCGCCGAACAACAACGGCAATTTGAACAGTTGCTTGCCGGCGATAAAAAATTGCAATCCGAATTTGAAAAATATAAAAAACTAAAAGAGGCGACGAGCACTATGCAATTCAAATCACCGCCGCCGGAAGTATGGGACGCTTACTGGCGGCAGGTCTACAATCGCGTGGAGCGCGGCATTGGCTGGCTGATCTTTTCGATCGGCGCCATCATCCTCCTTACTTATGGCGGATTCAAACTTGTGGAATCGGTCATCAACGATCCCGGCTTGGCAATCATCGTAAAAATTGGTATATTGCTGTCCGTAGGCGGCCTGGCCATATTATTTGTCTCGGTCGCCAGGGAAAAGTTATTCACTCGCAAACATGACCCATACAGGGAGGTGCAACGATGATTCTGACAACCTCGAACGAAATTGCCGGCAAAAAGGTGGTGCAAACGCTGGGCATGGTCAAGGGCAATACGATTCGAGCACGCGCTATTGGCAAGGATATTCTGGCCGGATTCAAGCAACTCGTCGGCGGCGAAATCGAAGAGTACACCAAACTCATGGCCGAAGCGCGCGAACAGGCGCTGGACCGCATGATCGCCGAGGCCGAGGCAAAGGGCGCCAATGCCATCATCATGGTCCGTTTCAGCACCAGCGAGGTGATGAACGCCGCCGCGGAAATTCTGGCTTATGGCACTGCCGTGGTCGTGGAATAATTTCCAACTATTTCCGCAAACATGCCTGTCACTAACGAGGGTAGCAAAATGACTCCGACTTTGAACTTCAATGCACCGTGGGGGAGCGCCTTGACGGCGACGACCATTTTGGGCGTCGTCATTCTTCTTGGCGTTCTCGCCCTGGCCATCTCCAGGGGACCGACAAACGACATATTCTTTATCGGCGTCATGCTTTTGGCAACGGCGGCCTTTTTTCTTTTTCCGGTCGCTTTCGCAACAAGAAACTTGGACCTTATCACGCCTTTGCAACAGACCCGAAAAACGCCGTTGTATTGCAGTTCAACGACAAGGTCATTGTGATCACCCTCGGCCAGCCGCGGAGCTTTGTCGAACAGCTCAAGTTAT
>JAJRST010000095.1 GCA_024278645.1 bacterium
GCGCAGCACCTTTGGCGTCAGCCGCAGCCTGTAAATGTATGCCGCGCCCGCGTTCTCGCCGTTATCATCGTCGTTTCTGGCGCCGACGATCACCTTGTTGGAGCTTACATCAACCTGAGCGCCAAAATAATCTCCCATGTCGCCGAACGAGGCGGTGATCTTTTCCAATTCGCCCCACTCACCGCCGGTTAATTCATAAACATACACCGAGCCGGAATTGGAGCCGTTGTCGTCGTCGCGATAAGCGCCCACCGCCAAAACGGCCCCGTCCAAAGCCACGGAGCAGCCGAACAGTTGGCCCGTTGCGCCGTCATCGGCAATCAACTTGGATGCTTCAACCCAGGCGCCGTCCTGCCGGTGAAAAAGGTAAACCGAGCCGGAATTGGAGCCGTTGTCGTCGTCCTGGTAGGCCCCCACCGCAATCCAGTCGCCGGAAATGGCAACCGGCTGGAAGAGGTCCCCCGCCTCGCCGTCCCCAGCCAGCAGCTTGGCTTCCTCGTTCCACGCTGATCCCTCCCGTTGGAACACGTACGCCGCCCCCGCGTCGACGCCGTTCTCATTGTCGTCATAGCGCGCACCGACGACCGCACGATCGCCGTCGATGGCCACGTCAACGCCAAACCAATCGCCTTCCGCCGCATCGCCGGCGAGCAGTCTGGCCTGCTGCGACCACGCCCCGCCTGTCTGCTTGAAAATATAGGCGGAACCGGAACGACTGCCAAAATCGTCATCGAAAAAAGCGCCGACAATGATATAATCGCCGTCAATGGCTACGGCGATGCCAAAGCGATTGTCCTCTCCGGCATCGTCGGCGACGATCTTGGCTTTTTGCACCCAGGCATCTTCGTCGCGCCTGAAGACATAGGCCGAACCGGATTTCTCGTCGGCGTCGTCGTCCCAACAGGCGCCTATGACAACAAAATCGCCGCTGATATCGACGGCATAGCCGAACAGATCGCCCGCCGCGCCGTCGGCGGCGATGAGTTTGGCCTGCTGCAGCCATGCATCGCCGTCGCGTTTATAGACATAGACGGCCCCGGCGTCCTCCCCGTTTTCATTGTCGTCGTTGGGCGCGCCGACCACGGCATAGTCGCCGTCCACGGCCACGTCCCGGGCAAAAAGGTCGTTCGCGTCGCCGTCGGCGGCGACCAGTTTTATTTCGCTGCCAATATTTGACTGCAACACCAGATCGTTTTGCAGAATATAGAGTCCCGCATACCTGTCCGCCACAAAAACATACTGACTTCGCGCATAAACCCGGGATGCAGATCCATCCGTAACAAAAAATCCGTCCTCAACGGGCGCCGATGGATCGCTGACGTTGATCAGGCGCAGGCCTCCGGCCGTTGTCAGGTAGGCGTAATGATTCAAAACAAATACATCTAGTGTAATCCCGCTGTCGAATACGTTTGCTTCGACAGGCGACGAAGGCGTGCTCACATCGATAATATGTAGACCACTACCTACATTAGCGACATACACATAGTTGTCTTTGATCGTCAAGCCGTTCGAATTTGGCATTTCAAGAAAAGCCGTTTCCGTCGGTATAGCCGGATTGCTGACATCGATGATATGCAGTCCTGTGTTATAGCATGTGATATAGGCGTACGACCCACGAACGGCGACGTGGTTGGCATAATCATCCGTATCAAAAGAGCCAACGTCTACCGGCGCCGATGGATCGCTGACATCGATGATACGCAGACCTGCTGCATGAGCCGCGACATACGCATAGCGTCCCTGAACAATGACGTCATAGGCGTCGCTATAGGTAAGTATGGCGCCAACCTGGTTCGGCGCCGATGGATTACTGACATCAAAGATGCGCAGACCAGCCGAGCCGTCGGCGACATAAGCATATTGACCGACGACGTCGATGCCCTGGGCGTCGCCGCCCGTGTAGGTAAAGGCGACCAGCGCCGGCGAGGACGGTGTGGAGACGTCCAGAATGTACATACCGTGATACTTGTTGGTAAAGTAAGCGTAGCGGCCTCTGACAACGACATCCGTCATGTAACCGGCCGCCAGATAGGAGCCTATCTGACTGGGCGCCGATGGTGTATCAATATCAATGATCCGCATGCCGTTTGCCAAATCGGCGACATAGGCGCGTCCATTAGAAAGGACGACATTAATCGCCAAATTATCTTCAGGATCGTTGGACCCAACCTCCGCAGGCGCCGACGGCGTGGCGACATCGATAACGCGCAGCCCGTCCCCCCAATCCGCCACATAGGCATAATGATTGAGCACAGCAATTTTTTCAGCGCTGCCTCCAGTGTCAAAAAAGCCGACTTCTGTCGGCGTGGCAGGCGTCCCAATATCGATGATACGGAGGCCGGAACGGCTATCCGCGACATAGGCATACTGATCTGCTACCACTACGCCATTTGCATGGCCGGGCGTATCAAAGAACGCAACTTCCGAAGGAGAGGCCGGCGTAGAGACATCAAAAATGCCCAGGCCGGCAGAAAAAGCGGCCACATAGGCATAGTCGCCGCTTACAATGACATCATAGGCGCGACTGCGCGTGCTCATGGAAGCCACTTCAACCGGCGAGGACGGCGTGCTGACATCGATGATCCGCAGACCGGCCGAACTGGCCGCCACATAAGCGTAATGACCAGAAACGTAGACGCTCCTCGCGTCGCCGTCTGTATCGATAAAGCCCACTTGGTTCATTGAGGCCGGATTGCCGACGTCGAAAATACGCAGGCCGCCGGGGCCGTCAGCGACGTATGCATAATTCCCCAAAACATAAATTCCCTTTATAAGCGATGGCGTTGTCGCCTGTCCTATTCTTGCCGGAAAGTTTGGATTTGAAACGTCCACAGCCTCCATCACTCCACCGTTGCCCATGTAGGCGACATTGCCGGCAACAAAGGTTGCGTAGCAAACGCCATAAGACCATCGGCCGACGAGCGTGCTATTCTCGCTGCGCTGCTGCGCCCAAGTCGGCTGCATCGTCATGATAAAAAAGAAGAATCCCACAACAAGCATTTTGATTTTTGATTGATTCATGATGCATCACCTTCCGATATTCGTTTGTTTTTCATCCTATTTTGCCAGCAACATCTTGCGCGTCTGTTGAAAATCGCCCATGCGGACGCGGTAAAAGTAGAGGCCTGAAGCAAGTTGACCGGCGTCGAATTTAGAACTGTAATACCCCGGCTCGTATTTTTGATTGACCAGCACGGCGACGCGGCGACCGAGCGTGTCGAATACACTCAGCTCAACCTGCACGGGGTCGGCCACGTCAAAGGCAATCGTCGTTGTCGGGTTGAAGGGATTGGGATAGTTCTGCGCCAGCGAAAAGGCGTTCGGCGTAGATTCCGCTCCCATTTTTACGTCGGTGCTGCGATCATGGATTTGCCAGACATGAACCAGACTCTTGTCCTCATCAGCGCGGCGCTCGATGACAAACAAGCGGCCGAGCTGCTCATCAAAGCAGACCGCTCCCAGCGACCAGCGCTTGTAACGGGGAAAATCGAACCCCGGATCATACAGGACGTCGTTGATATCCAGCGTGGCATAAGGCTGCGGCTGCCAGGGCTCGAGCCGCCCCTCGGCCACAGCCGCCAGGTCCGCCGGATTGTAGAAAATAATTTGCGCGCGGACGCTGTCGCACCACCAGCCGCGGTCATCGTATGGCGGATCGGGAAC
>JAJRST010000647.1 GCA_024278645.1 bacterium
CACCGCTGGAGCCTGGGCTCCGCCGCGGCTTATGCACCGGACATTATGCCGGAAGGCGTGTATGTGACCGACGACCCCTGGCCCGGCCATCCCGGTCAGTTTATGAAAATCGACGACTATATCATTCAGCCGGAGCTGGCCAGCGCCGCCGGCGGCCTGGTCGATATCGGCGTTTTTTGTCACGAGTTCGGACACGCCATCGGCCTGCCCGATTTGTATGACACCGACTATTCGTCCGCCGGCATCGGTACCTGGGGGCTTATGGCCGGGGGAAGCTATGGCGGCGATGGCCGACATGCGAACACGCCGGCGCATTTGTGCGCCTGGAGCAAGGAGTTTCTCGGATGGATCGACCCGCCGGTCATCAACGCCGAAGCCTTGAGTCAGGACATCCTCAACGCGGAGGGACACCCGGATCAGATATTCAAAGTGCTGGTCAACGGCGAGCCCGGCCCGCAGTATTTTCTCATTGAAAATCGACAGAAAATCGGTTTCGATCGCTATCTCAGCGGCGACGGCCTGCTCATCTGGCATATCGACCAGGATGTCATCGACGCCAAACGCGGCTCTAATTCCGTCAACAATGATGAAAGAAAAAAGGGCGTTGATTTGGAAGAAGCCGACGGTCGGCGGGACCTTGATTTTAACCGCAGCCGCGGCGATTCGGGCGATCCCTTTCCCGGCATCAGCAATAACACACTCTTTAACTCCAGCAGCAATCCGAACAGCAATACCAACGAAGGCCTGGACAGCGGCGTGGCCATACGCATCGACCGCCACGAAAACCAGGTGGTCACGGTGAGCTATCTTCTCACGCCCGAACTTTTGATTTCACCGCTGGAGCGAAGCGTCGCCTATGATTCCGGCATTGTTGTGTTCAGCGTCAGCAATGTCGGCGGCGGTCTTATGAACTGGACGGCGACGACGGACGCGCCGTGGCTGGCCATTCCCGGGGAGGCGTCGGGCGTCAACCGCGGCGAGTTTGTCGTTGCTTATGCCGCCAATACAACGGCGGAAGCTCGCACCGGCATGGTGACTGTGACGGCGGAGGATACGAGCAGCCAAGTGATCATTACGCAATCGGCCGCCGGAGAGTGGATGTTGGCCCTGCATGTCATGGACTACGGCGGCGAGCAGACCACGGTGACCTTTGGCCAGCTCTACGGCGCCACGGACGGCATCGACGCCGATCTCGGCGAGAGCGCCTTGCCGCCAATTCCACCGTCCGGAACTTTTGACGCCCGCCTGCTGCTGATGGACGGCGACCACTCCTCTACGAACGATTTTCGCGCTCCCGGCGCCGGATGGGTGGAATGGCGAGTCCTTTTCCAGGCGGGAGAGGGCGGATTCCCCATCGAATTGGCGTGGGATAAAAACAGCCTGCCGCAAGGCAGCTTTTTTATCAAGGATGAATTTACCGGCACGCTCATCTCCGTCGATATGCGTTCGGTGGAGAGCCTTGTCGTGCCCACCTCCAGCATCAAAAGTTTAAGGATAATTTACGCCGATGTCAGCCCGCAAACGGTCCGGGCGAACGACGGCTGGAATCTGCTTTCCGTACCTTTTGACTTGGGGGACATGCGGCCGAGGATTCTGTTTCCGTCGGCCATATCGTCGGCGTTTACGTTTGTCGACCGCTACGAGGCCGCTGAGACATTGTCCGCCGGAACGGCCTATTGGATCAAATTCGCAAAAAAGGAACAGTTTGAGTTCTTTGGCCCGGTGGCGACGCCTCGGATCGAGCTGCGCGCCGGATGGAATATGATCGGCCCGTTCGACAAGGAGGGCGATGCGGCATCCATTGTCACCACTCCATCCGGCATCATTGGCTCCGATTTTTATGAGTTTGACGACGGCTACCGTGCCGCCGAAAAGCTCGCGCCCGGACGCGGCTACTGGGTGATGGCTTTGCAGGACGGCAGGATGCTGCTCGATGCTGCGTCGGCGTTGCAAAAGCCCCTTTCTTCTATCAAAAAAGACTGGGCGGTGTTGACTTTTACCGACGCTGAAAATCGCAGCAAAACGCTGTACGTCGCAGACGGGGATGTGCGTGGATTTTACCTGCCGCCCATGCCGCCGGCCGACGCCTGGGATGTCCGCTTTGAAGACGACCGCCAGGTGTGCCGCGCCGGGGACGCGCGACGAATTCTCCTGCGCGGCGCCGCTTACCCGGTCGCCGTCAATATCGCCAATGGCGAGCGCTTTGGAATTTCCCTGACAACAGCCAGCGCCGCCGCGACGCCGGATGTTTTGCTGCGCAATGAATCTCCCCTGATCCTTGCCGGCGCCGCCGATCTCTTGCTCGTTTCCGAAAAGACGCCGCAAAGTTTCGAACTTTTGCAAAACTATCCCAACCCGTTCAATCCGGCGACGACCATTCGGTTTGCCGTGCCCAATGTGCAACATGTGACGTTGAAGGTCTATAATTCGCGGGGCCGGCTCGTGGAAACAATTGTTGACGATAACCTTGAACCGGGATGGCATTCCGTTACAATTGACGCCGCCGATTACGCCTCCGGCGTGTACATTTATCGTCTTACCGTCGGCGCTTTCAGCAACTCTAAAAAGATGATTGTTCTGCATTAACGATACGGGAAAATGACGTGAAAAATTATATTTTGCTTTTCTTTCTTTTTCTGGCCGGAGCCGGCCATGGCCAGAACGCCGCCGTGGCTTTTCCCCTGGTTCTTTCCGACGCCGCCGGGGGCGGCGACACGCTGTGGTTCGGCCTGGATCGTTCGGCCACGGATGGCATCGATCAAAATCTCGGCGAAGAAGAACTGCCGCCGTTGCCGCCGTCCGGCGTGTTTGACGCCAGGTTTATCGGCGATGATATCGATCTGCCAAAGCTCGGCCTGGGAAGCTATCGCGATTTTCGCAACGGCGATGAAAAGTTCAGCGGCGTTGTTTTGCATGAAATCCGTCTGCAGACGCGCAATAATTCAAAACTGAC
>JAJRST010000096.1 GCA_024278645.1 bacterium
GGGTTGAACGGATTCGGATAATTCTGCTCCAGGCTGAAATCGTGGGGCGAGTTCTTTGCCTGCCTTTCCACGGCGGACGGCGGCGGGTAACGCAGAAACATGTAAAACAGTCCCCAACTGCCGCTGAAATACATTGCCTCCGTGCAAAGGTAGCCGTTTAATGTTAAAAGCCCCCATCCATGCATAATTGAAAACCAGATGGCCGCAGATCCACAAACGTTCCATGGAGGCGACGTAGGCGGTATCGCCCTTGGTGAACATGGATTTCACATCCCACGGCTCCTGCATACGATTTGAAATTATCAGGTCATTGGGATCGGACAGGTTGATGGAGGCAAATCCATAGGAGCTGGCGCCGAGGACGACATAGGCAAAAGGCGACTGGATATCGAGGTCCAAAATCGAGGGAAAAGCGCCGCTCTCGATATTCAGCACGCCTTGTTCGATCGGATTAGTCGGATCGGTGATGTCTCCCACAAACAGCCTGCCGCCGGCGCAAATCGTATTGTCGTCGATGGCGAGAATGTCCGGGACGTAATAGGCATTTGTTTGTCGGGTAAACGGACACAATGATCAAAACAAACCAGAAGCGGCGACATTCCGGACCAATTCCTTTTTAAAGGATAGGGACTTGATGTTTTTGGAGCGACTGGCTATGCCTGTAACCGTTTTGCCATTAGCAATGCGTGGACGGGCATTGTATCTTCAGGCTGAATAGCAACGAAAAACGACGTCATTTTGCGGTTTTCCCGCTCACCGCCTGGTAGCCGTCCATGTCCTGCAGGCGGAGCAAAATGATGTATTGCAGCGAAAAGGCATAAACCGGCGGCGCCAGGGTGCGCCGCGTCGGCGACAGGCCGTGGCCCTCGAAGCTCAGCGTGTGCTCGCCGGCCTGCAAATCGTGCAGATCGAAACTCGTCCACACGGGGTCGCTGCCGCTGCTGCACAGGTCTAAAACACCGCCCAGCGGCCGGCCGTCCAGGTAGGGCTGGTAAAGGCTGCTGAAAAGCGAGTGGGTGATAAAAGCGTTAATTTGATAGCGCCCGTTTTCTTCCACTTTGAATGTGAACGAGATTTTCGCATCCGGCGTGAACGGCATGTAATTGACGCCGACTTTTTCTTTCGTCAAACCGGCGGCGGGTTCGGCGCTGACTTGCCAATCATCGGCGCCGAGCACGCGGTATGGTGCGATGCGTTCTTTGGCCGGCGGCAAAGGTTGCGACAGCTTTTTTATCGGCTGCTGATACCAAAAGGCCACGGAACTGAGCCAGTCCGGCCGTTCGCAGGAGCTGCACAATTGTTGTGCGGCGTCGTTGAAGACGCTGCCCCTGTGCTCGATAGTCACTTTTAACGATTTTGCAAAGGCGATGGGATCCTCCACGTGCCAGCGGTAGGCGGTCACGCGGTCGCCGACAAAATAGCCTTCCCATAACGAAACGCCGAACCAGGGCCTTGAGAATTGGCGAAATCCCCAGGCGTCGCCGAAATAGTCCTCCGTGCCCGTGCCCATGAGCGAGGGCCTCTCCTCGCCGTCGATATAAAAACGGTCGTCTCCTTCACCGAACCAGCCGGTTTCCATTTGCTGCACGGAATAGACCGTGCCCACGTAATGGCCGCGCCCCTCGGTTTCGAGAATGGTATAGTCGCCGGGCTGCGCCGGCGCGGCCTGTCGGTACTCGGCGTGAAAGTAGAGGATGTCATCTTGCAACTCTTCTCTCTTTTGCCAGTCGACGTAATAGTAAAAAGAATCCGTCTCGTATTTACTGGATTCATTGGTGATGGTGATTTTGGCGCTTTTTCGAAACGGCATCTTCCAAAAGCAATTGAGCGCGCGACCCTGCGACGAGACGCTCACCGGCAGCGAGTTATAGGAGGAAAAGGCGCCATGTCCGACGCCGAAAAAATCGCCCAGCGGCGTCTGTACGCTCGGTTCGTCGGCGCCGTCCCAGTAGATGCGCAGCACCAATGAACGCGGGTAAAAGGGATCGGCCGAGGCGACCGTGGCCCAGATGTGCGAGATGACGCCCGGCCCTTTAAGATCGGCCAGCACGATCGTCTCGCCGGCGGCGATGGACAGGGCGTCGCCGTTGTCGTTGAGGTCGGGATTGGAACTGCTGGTGCGAAGAGATTGAAAGTTTTGTTGCGTGATCAGCGCTTCCATGGCTTCCTGCCCGAACGCGGGCGTCAATGCATGAATGAACAGAAAAATACCGCAAATAAAGAAAAGCAGGGGATACTTGAGACGTGAGAGATTCATTTTTTTTCCTTTGTTTGGTTTGATTGATGGCAAGAATTGCAAAAGAAAGTAAAAATAATTTTGCATGGAATCCAGTTGAAAAAACGCGCCGATGTCGCCATGTCTCGCAGCGACAATAAGGTGTATCAGAAAAAAATCAACACGGCGCCCTTCCGCAAAGAAGACGATTCGCCGGAACGACCGCAAACATCAGGCTCGTCTCACCCATTGCACAAACTCGATGATATTATGATCCGGGTCGGCGATGTACAGCCATTTCACCATGCCCGGAATTTCCAGCGGCCCTTTGACGATGGGAACGCCCTTTTGCTGCAACGATGAGGCGAGCTGCTCAAGATTCTCCGATTGAATGGCCAGGTGAGGGCAATAGGGCGGCTTGATGTCCGGGCCTCGCCATTCTTCCGCTTGATTCAATAAGTGCAGCAGCTCCAGGGCGCCGCCCTCCATCTCCAGAAAGGCGAACGCCTCGCCGTGCTCTTCGTCCACGGTTTTTGACAGCAGTTTCAACCCCAAAACATCACGGTAAAATTTGATCGCCGCATCCAGGTCCGCCACCCGGAAAGCGATATGGTCAATTTTTAATGTCATGCGCTTCCTTTTTCATAGCCTCTCTTGTTTTACGAGCTTTGTCTTTCCGCTTTTGTATTCCTGCAATCGGGCCTTTTGAGGAAAACGCCGCCGCAAAGCGTCGCCGTCATTCCAGCACAAAAATATTTTTCTTCCGGGAAATCTCCTTTAAGACCAATCGCCTGTTGCGTTTCTTTTGGATTCAACAGCGACGAATTGTCGTCGGGCGGGACTCTTTCCACTTCTTCATACGGGCCGATGCCCGGGCAGGCGAGATTTGCCTTTTTGTCTGCCATGTCATCCTCCTTTGGGTTTGAGTAAGCAACAAACAGCAGGTTGACTCCATGGATGAAACAAAACCCCTGCCGGGATTTCTTCCTTGGCACAGCCGGGGCCCGCCCACACAATCGAATTCAAAATGATCCGGCAAAAACTCTCGTTTTCAAAATCCGACGCCTGGTGCCCGGCGACATAGTAAAACAAGAGTCCCTTTCCCTTGTGCAGATACCAGCCGGCGCGGTCTGCCATAAAAGCGTCGCCGTTTTCAGCATCCACGTACTTGTAACCGAGCAGAACGGCTTTGCGGCGACCGTCGATGAACATCTGGTTCATCAGCAATTCCGTGGCGCCGAGGGAAAAGGCCTCGGCGAGTATGGCGCCGCTCGGCGCGTCCGAGGAACGATAGGCGACATGTTCATCATATCGGACGCCGTTGTTGACGACAAAGTGCTCCGAGTTGAGCTTGACCATGAAAAGCTCGCCGCCGCGTCGAACGGTCCAGGGATACAGGGCATGATCCGGGGACAAGCGCACGCCCGTGTAGTCCAGCCATTCGGGGTTCTCGACTTTCGCCGAGGCGATGGCGTGATGCAGGACGATCAGCCGGCCGCCGTTGTCGCAGTATTCGAAAAGCGCCTCTTCCGTTTCTTTCAAAAATGGCTTGTGCACATAAACAATGACGGCGCGCGGCTTTGTCTCTGCGATGGCGGCGAGAAAACTCTTCTGCGTGTGGGAGATAATGTTGAAATCATGCGCCATTAAAAAATCGGCGAGAGTGGTCATCGTCTCTTCCGACGGTTCATCGCAGAGGATGTAAAGCGGCGGCGCCGAACACGAAAAAAAGATGCCGGAAAGGATGAAAATTGCGACAAGTAATGTGGCTGTTTTTGTCAAGGTGTACTCCTTAAAAAAATGATTAAGCGTAGAGCGCGCGGAGGCCGCCGAGATATGATGGCCGGAAAAACTGCCGGAATTTAGATTCCTTGTACTTTTGAAAATGAGGCAAGATTGCAAGTCCACGAATAGTTTTGCCCAAAATCGTTCTGCCAATTATTTTGTCCGAAATCATTTTGTCTTTTTAATGACAAATCAAGCCTCTTGAATGAGACTATCCTGATACCTAACCGATTATTTTTCCAACATGATGCGTATCCGCGCATAACGCATTTCCAGCGTCTCGTCCCGTCCGAAAACATCTATCGTATTAGATGGTTGGCAGCCGCCGCGAACCGTGGCGGTGTAAAAGCTGCTCAGCGGTCGTTGCAGCGCAATGGAGACCGGTGCGCTGATCGAGTGATCCGCGTTGATTTCCACCAGCCGATTCTCTTTTATTTTTTCTCCGTGGACATAATAAAGAACGAACAGGCGATTGTCCGGCGTGA
>JAJRST010000097.1 GCA_024278645.1 bacterium
TACCTGGGGCTGGTTCACAGGCTGGATCGCCCGACGTCCGGCGTGATTGTTTTTGCCCGTACGTCAAAAGCTGCGGCGCGCCTGTCCGCACAGATGCGAAATCGTTCCATGCAAAAGAAATACCTGGCTCTTGTTGAAGGAAAACCGGCGCCGCACGGAGAGCTGGTCGATTTTATTCATCGGGTTGAAAAAACAAGCACGATAGCGTCGGATGAAAACGGCAAATATGCGAAATTAATTTTTAAGCGATTGGCTTTTAATGACGGTATTTCCCTTGTCGATATCGAACTGGTCACCGGCCGTCGGCATCAGATCAGACTTCAATTTGCACACAGAGGCTTTCCGGTGTTAGGAGATAAAAAATATGGCTCGAGATATCTGTTTCACGAGCGAAATATTGCGCTTCATTCTTATTCCTTGACGTTGATGCATCCTGTTCGACGACAGATGATGACATTTGAGGCAAGTCCCAATTATTTTTGGCAAAAATACATGGAAACAGGAGTCCATTAGTGAAGAATATTCTAGTGACAGGCGGCGCCGGTTATATCGGAAGTCACACCGTTGTTGAAATGTTAAATATGAATATGAACGTGGTTATCGTCGACAACCTGAGAAACAGTAAGGAAGAGGCGTTACGTCGAATAGAAAAAATTACCGGCATAAAGCCGACCTTTTATAAAGTCGATCTTTTGGATCGTTCTGCGCTGGCATCTGTTTTCCGGGCGGAAAAGTTCGATGCTGTCGTCCATTTTGCCGGATTGAAAGCGGTCGGCGAATCCACGCAAATACCACTGAGCTACTATCAAAACAATGTAACCGGCACGCTGAACCTCTGTGAACTGATGATAAAGCACAGCGTTAGAAATCTTGTATTTAGCTCTTCTGCAACGGTTTACGGCGATCCGCACAAGACGCCCATTAAAGAGTCGTTCCCGCGATCCGCGACCAACCCTTACGGCAGAACTAAATTGATGATCGAGGAGATTCTGCAGGATTTATACGATTCCGACAACGCATGGAACATTTCTCTGCTGCGCTATTTTAACCCGATCGGCGCTCATCCAAGCGGTATGATTGGCGAGGATCCGAACGATATTCCAAATAACCTTGTTCCTTTTATCTCTCAAGTCGCTATTGGGAAATTGAACAAGCTTGCTGTTTTCGGCGCCGACTACCCAACGCACGACGGCACGGGCGTCCGCGACTATATCCATGTCGTCGATTTGGCCAAAGGGCATATCAAAGCGCTGCAAAAACTGTCGGAAAATCCCGGCATACAGGCCTTTAATCTTGGCACAGGGCGAGGCTATAGCGTGCTCGATATTGTGTCAACATTTGAGCGCGTCAACAAGGTCAAGATTCCCTACGAAACGGCAGGGAGGAGGCCGGGCGATATTGCCGTCTGCTATGCCGATGCCTCGAAAGCGGAAAAGGAGCTGGGTTGGCGCGCTGAGTTGCCGCTTGAGGACATGTGCGCCGATACCTGGCGATGGCAATTGCAAAACCCGAATGGCTACGAATAATGTCGCAGAAGCTATTTGATTTTAGGCATATATATTGCTATATTTCAATGATCTCGCTGGTATGAACGAAAACCAAAAAGTAGAAAAAGCAAAAATGGTTCAAAATACGGAATTTACGATTCCACAGAATTTCAAGATTATTCGTGCAACTTTGAATCTTGATCTGTTCTTCAAGCACAACGGATTATAAGGACAGGAAAAAGAGATTGCTGACGATCTGCTTGATATTATTACGCACAAATACCAGGGGGCGGGCCAGTTTTTCGATATTGATTTGAACGGGCGCAGCGCCGTTATTTCATGGGGTACGCCAAAGGGATCAAAAGAGGCCGAGTCTCTAAACAAGCAGGCTTTTCAACTGGCCAAGCAGAAAAAGCTGGACGAGGCTATCGATCATTGGCGAAAAGCTATATATATCAATAACTTGGACCCTGATTATTTTTACAACCAGGGTTTGGCCTATTTCGAAACGCGCAATTTAAATAAAGCTTTGGACAGGTGCCACGAAGCGGTGAGAATTTGTCCCGTTTATTATCGGGCTTACTTTTTGCTTGGAAGCATTTACTCCAAAATGCGCAAATTTTATCAGGCCAAGGAATTTCTTGAACAGGGGCTGATACTACAGCCGGAGAATGTAACGGCATTGGTCAATCTCGGCGCTGTTTACAGTATTCTTAAAATGAGCGATGAGGCGATTCTGACTTTTGAGCGCGCTATTTTACTTTCGCCTCACGAGATCAAAGCTCATTTGGGATTGGGTAAAATCTACCTTGCACGAAATGATTATGAAAACGCGAATCGCTGTTTCAAAATGGTCATTGGTCTAGATCCGGACGGAAAGCTCGGCAATATCGCCAAGAACTCGCTTATGGTGCAGCAGCCCGATATGTCGGCGTCCGATGTTGAGACGGTTGAGATCAATATCGTCAAAAGCGACGATCCGGACAAATTGTATTCAAATGGCTTCCAGGCTTATCTGAACTGCAATTATAAAATGGCCGAGGCCTATTACAGTGAATATCTGAACATCAAAAAAGATGACGCAACCGTATGGGCCAACATTGCTATTTGCCAGCTTCGATTAGGAAAAAAGGACGCATCGACATCTTCAATCGAAAAAGCCATGCAACTGGCGCCGCGAAATGCACGGATTTTCAAGCAAGCGAGCATTATATTTGATGCCTGCGAACTGCGGGAAAAGTCGGAAAAAGCGGCGCGTAAAGCCATCGAATTGGGGAAAAAGGACAGTGTTACTTTGACGCTTTTAGGAATCGCACAATTCGAGAACGGCGAAATTCAGGACAGCGTAAAAACGCTGCAGGACGCCATTAATCAGAACCCCAATAATCTTCGAGCCAGGTTTCATTTTGCCAAAGTCTTGAAAGCCCTGGGGCAACTGGATACAGCGAGGCAACATTTTGAAGAGATTCTTTGGACGCAGAGCCAAACGCCGCTCAAGGAAAAGGCGCGTGATGAGCTGATAGGCATGTAATTCTGATGCAAAAGCCACACCTGGATATACATAATATTAGTTATGTTAACTTGAACATATAATTTGAAAGCCGGGAACTCTCAACAAGCTCACGGCTTTCATGCTTCCACCCTTTTTAATCGCCGCTCTCTGTTTTACCGCAAATACCTATCTTGTCTTGCCGCCGATACAGCCACCTTTATTTTACGGCAAATACGACCAGTTTTTTCGGCACAACTATGGATTTTACGATGGTCTTGCCCTCGGTGTACTTGCTCACTTTCTCTTCCTGCAAAGCAGTTTTTATAATCTCTTCATCCGGCGTGTTGACTGAAACCCGGATCTGCCCGCGAATCTTGCCGTTGACCTGAACGCCGAGGTTCACCGTTTCCACCTGCAGCATCGACTCTTCGTATGTCGGCCATCCCGAATCAAAAACGCTGTAATCATTGCCAAGCAACTGCCACAATTCCTCGCCCAGGTGCGGCGCAAACGGCGCCATCAGCTTGACGATCGTCGGCATGACCTCCTGCAAAAACCTGACATTTTGCTTTACCGCCGGAACGTCCTGCAGATAGAGATAACATTCGTTGACCAGCTCCATGATTCGACTGATCGCCGTGTTGAAATGAAAGCGTTGCAGCGATTGCGTGCCGTGCTTGATGGCGTAATGCATCTGACGCTGCACTTTGGCAAACTTTTCGCTCTCATCGCCGGCAGGCTGATTTTCAAGAACCTGGTGGATCAAACGCCAGACGCGCTTTATAAAACGATAGATCCCGGAGATGCCGTCGTCGTTACAGTCGCCGCCGTCCTCATAAGATCCCATGAACATCATGTACATGCGAAAAGTGTCAGAACCGTATTTTGATACAAAGGCGTCGGGATTCACCACATTGCCGCGAGACTTTGACATTTTGGCGCCGGCGCTGGTTATCGTGCCCTGGTGGATCAAACGCTGGAAAGGCTCGTCAAAGTCGATTAAACCTAAATCCAACAATACCTTAGTGATGAACCGTGCGTACAGCAAGTGCATGACCGCATGTTCGGCGCCGCCGACATATTGGTCCACGGGAAGCCATTTGTTGACAACGCCCGGGTCGAATGCCCTGTCGGAGAGATGCGGATTCGGATAGCGCAGAAAATACCAGGACGAGCAGACAAAAGTGTCCATGGTATCCACTTCTCTTTCCGCGGGGCCGCCGCACTTTGGACAGGTGGTGTTGACGAAATCCGGCGCCGTGGAGATCGGCGACACGCCTCTGCCGGAAAAATCCACCTTTTCCGGCAAAACCACGGGCAGTTGAGCGTCCGGGACAGCCACTTCACCGCATTTGTCGCAATAGACGATGGGAATCGGCGCACCCCAATATCGCTGGCGCGAGACAAGCCAGTCGCGAAGTTTGTAATTCACTTTTTTGCCGCCAATGCCTTTTTCCGCGAACCACTCAATAATGGCTTCTTTTCCTTTGTTGGAATCCATACCGTCAAACTGTGCGGAATTGACCATAATCCCGGGCGCCGTATACGCTTGTTCAAGTTCTTCTTTAGATGGCTGGCCGGACTTGCTGATAACTTCCCTGATGGGCAAACCGTACTTTTTGGCAAACGCAAAATCGCGTTCGTCGTGCCCCGGCACGGCCATGACGGCGCCGGTGCCGTAGGTCACCAGAACATAGTCGGCAATCCAGATCGGCGCCTTTTCATTATTCACCGGGTTTATGCAATAGCTGCCGGTGAACACGCCGGTTTTTTCGCGTTCCGTGGACAGGCGGTCAATCTCTTTTGTTTTTCGGGTTTGCGCCACATAATCGCGCACTTTCTCCCTTTGCTCCGGCGTCGTCAGTGTGTCCACCAGGGGATGCTCGGGCGCCAAAACCATGTAAGTGACGCCAAAAGTCGTATCCGGGCGCGTTGTGAAAACTTCAATGACCTCCTCCCTGCCCTCGACAGGAAATTTTATCGTGGCGCCAATGCTTTTGCCGATCCAGTTCTTTTGCATAAGAATGGTTTTTTCAGGCCATTCTATTTTCTCGTGTCCCTGCAAAAGCTTTTCGGCGTAATCGGTAATTTTAAAGAACCATTGCTTCAAATCCTTTTGCGAGACTTCGGTCTCGCAGCGTTCGCAGTGACCATCGACGACCTGTTCATTGGCGAGCACCGTCTGACAGGACGGA
>JAJRST010000098.1 GCA_024278645.1 bacterium
CAGTAATTTCAAAAAAACAGCCGATGTGCCGCAGATTCGGTCTGATTTTCAAAGCTCATGAAATAAAGCAACACTAAATTGAGTTATATTCAAAAATCATAGAACAATAATAAACCATTTCAAAACAACGCCCTGAAGGCTGGCGCCGCAATGCCTCGGGCTTAAAGTCGGAGAAAAAAAACAACTATGAAGAATGTTATACTATTATCGGGTTTTCTACTGGCGGGTTTAGTGGCTTCACAAATATTGCCGTCATTCATACACGCGGAGCATTATGCCGAATACACGCATATCATCAAATTTCTGACGACCATGGCCCTCGGCTTTATCATGATCCGCGTCGGCTATGAATTTGATATTGACAAGACCAGGCTAAAGTCCTATGGCTGGGACTATATTGTCGCCGCCACGGCGGCCACCTTTCCCTGGATTTTTGTCGCTGTTTATTTTGTGGTTGTTCTTGCGGATTCCGCAACTTTGATGGTATGGAAATAATCGTTATTGGCCTCTCGTTTCGCCGCGCCGACGTCGGCGGGAATTTTATTTTCCATGTTAGTGGCGGCGGGCCTGGGGGCGACCTGGATGTTTAAAAAGATAAGAATCCTGGCCATTTTTGACGACCTTGACACGGTGTTGCTGATGATTCCCTTGAAAATGCTGTTGGTCGGCTGGAGGTGGCAACTGGGGGTTGTCGTTGCCCCGATGCTGGCTCTACTGTGGGCCGCATGGCGCTATTTGCACAAACTGCGAATCCCGATCACCTGGCCGTGGGTGATAAGCTACGCGTTTATCATTACCCTCATTTCGGAAGCTATTTATTATTCAAGCAAGCTGATCGATGAAGTCGTGCCGATTCATATTGAAGTGCTGCTGCCGGCGTTCGTGCTTGGCTGCATGATCGTCCGCAAACACGTCGCCTTTAAAAATGAAAAGGGCGTCGAGGTTGAAGAAGATATTGTTGAAAAGCCTTTGGAAAAGCGAGTCGCTCTTTTTATTTCAATCGTTTTTATGGTGCTGGTGGGGCTTTCCATGCCGGCCATGGTTGGCATTGCCGGCCCCTCCTCGGAAGTGAACGAGATCGATCAAAAGATCGTTGACGCCTATATCGTGGATGAAGCGGCCGGTGCGCCGGTCGAGTTGACGCCGCAACCGAAGATATCTCCCAACCTTGAAAGCGCTTCCATGAGTTGGGGATGGATTATCATCCACGTACTCATCGTCACCTTGCTGTCCAACCTTGGAAAGATGTTTCCGCTTGTTTGCTATCGCAAGGAAGCGCATTGGAAGGAACGTCTGGCCCTGGCCATCGGTATGTTTCCACGCGGCGAAGTAGGCGCCGGCGTGCTGATCATCTCCATCTCCTACGGCATAGGAGGCCCCATGATCACCATTGCCATGCTGTCCCTGGCGCTCAACCTGTTGTTGACCGGTGGATTTATTTATGTGGTGACCAAATTATTAAACAGCGTTGAAAACAAGGCCATCGCCTGATCGACGAGTGAAAATATACAAACGGCAAACCTCCGGCCGCATTCCCTCATTTGGCCAGCAGCATTTTTTCTACTTTGCCAAAATGCTCGCTTTGCAGGCGGTAAAAATAGACGCCGCTGGGCGACGGCGCGCCGAAATCATCGAGACCGTCCCAGCGGACGACGTAACGGCCGCCGCTTTGCCGTTTGTCGACAAGTGTGCGAATTCGCTCTCCCTTGATATTGTATATAGCCAGTTCGACAAAGGATTTTTTTGCCAGTTCGTATCGAATCATCGTCGACCGGTTGAAAGGGTTGGGAGCGTTTTGTTTTAATACAAAACGCTGGGGGAGCGTGTTGTAGTCATTGACGATGGTCGGAATAATATCATCAAACGGCGAGCGGGTCAGGGCAAAATAGAGCCAAGCCGTCGACGAGAGACCCGTCCACGATGTGAGCCAGCCGAAACATGTGGACGGCCAATCTTCCGGAGACCCCGGCATGCCGCCGTCGTCGCGCTGCAAGGTGAGCAGCATGTCGAGATATTTTTGCGCATCCTCGCCGCCGGCGGAGATGTACTGCGCCGTTCCCTCGCACCAGATGCTCACCGGCCCCTGGCCGTCGAATCCGCACACCTCGCCGCTGCTGTCCGTCGCCACCAGGGTGCGGCGCACAAAAGACAGCGCCGCCAGGGCCATATCCTCGCGATTGACGCGCGACGAACGGGCAAACTCGCCGACCCAGGTCGCCGCATCCATGGCGATGACCGGATCGGGATAATCGCCGTAGCCGCGCAGCCAGTACCGCAGTTCGGCATCCCATAATGTTGTCAGCAGGCGATTTTCGATGCGATCCGCTTTGTCAAAGCGCCCTGTGGCGATCATGGCCCACCAAGCGTCCACCGTGCCCTCGGTGCTGGCGACGACGAAACCGTCTGCCTGCACCTTGTCGGCGAGCCAGGCGCCGGCGATATCCGCCGACTGGCGTGCATTATTATCGCCGGCGGCGTCGGCATACTCGCTTAGGGCAATGACGCACCAGGCCTGGTCGCCGACCCATTTGTCGTCCGCAATCTCGGCGCCGGAATCCGCGTTCCAGGCGCGCGCCCAGCGACCGTCTGATTTTTGACGAGAGATTAAAAACCGGGCCAGGCGTTGCGCCTTGCTGGCCGCCTCGTTTTGCGGCGTACCGTCGAGCCAAAGCCCCTGGCGCGTCATTACGATGAGCGCCAGGGCCTGGTCGTACAACCAGGCCTTTGGCGTCGGTTCCTGCTTCCAGGAGACAAACAGCCCGGTCGATTTTTGTTGGCTGGAAATATAACGCACCGCTCTTTTCACGGCCGCCTCGTTGGGCGTAACGGTCTCAAAGTCCTCCTGTCTTGGCCAGTCGGCGGCGCGATCGACCTGCACATGATCAATGGAGAGATGGCCGGCGCCGCCGCCGAATGCGCCCGGCCGTTTAATCACCACGAAAAACCTGTTAATCCGCGACCAGTCGATCTCATGCCCCTGTCCATTGTCGGGAATGGTGAAAAAATGATAAAACATTTTTTTCGGGAACGACAGGTTGATCATCCAGCGCGAGATCAGGTTGATGTCGTCGCAATCGACGCCGTAAAAGACGCCCCGGGTATCCGCCAGCATAATGCTGACGCGATTGCCGACATCGGCGCCGCCGCGCAGCGACAAACCGAGGATGTCATAGCGGGAAAGATCGACCGGCTGCGGAAATGTATATTTCGCCTGCACCCAGTCGCCGTCGCTCAAGTCCCAATCGAGCCGGAGAGCCTTGCCCTGCACGCCGTCTATCAACGCCAGCGCCCCGGAGGACGGCGCGTCATGCTCGACGCTCCAGTTGCTTTTGCTTTCGCAGTCGATGATGATGTCGCCGTTCCATCCGGGCGTGCAATTGGCCGGTTGCGACATGCAGACGGCATGGAACGAAAGAAATGCCGCCAGTATAAAAAGCGAGACGGAATGCGGATTTTTGTGCATATTACAAAAACGCCCTTTGTTACAAACAAGTCGGTGTGGGGAATAAAGGAGGTATTTGGTATTTCCGTATATTGTCTTCAAGCTTGACGGTGCGTCACTTTCAAGCACGAACAATAAAAAAAGCATGACGCGGTTTGGCCGTACAAACCGAATCATGCTTTTGAATAAAGTACAATGACACCCATCAGCCTCTTTCCCCGATATTCAATATTATATGATATAAAATGTCAATGGGAATTGCAAGTTAAAAATAGAACACGGCGAATATTTTTTCCTTTGCAATGGCGCGATGATTTATTATGTTTTCAGGTCAGGGTCAATTGTGTCGCGACCGGAATGACGACAGAAGAACAGGCGGTTTATTTCAAATTGAAAACACAGGAGGCCGGGATGCCTTTTATCTACCAAAATCCAAATCGAAGACAATTCTTGCACACAATGCTCGGCGCTGCAGCGATTTCCGTGGTGAATCCCGTCGCGTTTGCCGGCGAAAAGTCAATGCGCCTGGCGCTGATTTCGGACACGCACGTGCCGGAAGACGTGGAAAACAACTATCGCGGATTCTATCCTTACCAAAACCTGGCGACGGTCGTCGCCCAGATCGCCGCCACGAATTTGGAAGGCGCGGTGATCACCGGCGACCTCGCGCGTTTACGGGGTCTGCCCGGCGACTATGTCAATTTAAAAAAACTGCTGCAGCCGCTCGCCGGCGTCATGCCGGTGAACATGGCGCTCGGCAATCATGACAATTATGAAAATTTCATTAAAGTGTTCAGCCCCCAAAACAGCAAAAGGCAGCCTTTTGATAAAAAATACGTGCTGGTCATCGAGCATCCCGCTGTACGTCTGATTGTTCTGGATTCCTTGATGTCCACCAACGTCACGCCGGGATTGTTGGGTAAAAAGCAGCGCCAATGGCTGAGCGACTGGCTGCAATCGCATAACGACAAAGCGACGCTGCTGTTTGTGCACCACACGCTGGAAGACAACGACGGCGACCTGGCGGACGTGGAGCGACTGTTCAAAATCATCACCCCGGCCTCCGCGGTCAAGGCGATTGTTTTCGGCCATTCGCATCGCTACCGTTTTGACGAACGCGACGGCATTCAACTGATCAATCTGCCGGCCACCGGCTATAATTTCAACGACGAGCAGCCCATCGGCTGGGTTGAGGCGTCGCTGACGGCAAGGGGCGGCGAGTTCAGGCTGCATGTGGTCGGCGGCAATGAACAGCAGGACGGCAACGTGACAAAATTGCCGTGGCGAAGTTGACAGTTAAATCGCACCAAAGGCAAGCATCAAAAGGACGCCGGTTCGCAAAGAATGCAAATTGCGAATTTGTGATAATTTCCTTACCTTTGAGCACAGAAATTTTTTCCATTCAAAAGCATATTTGATTTGACGACCCATGACATTTAAAAAATCAACCACAGCCAAAGTCCTCGGCATCAAAAAAAGGCTCAAAAAAGAGCATAAAAAACTAACGCTTCCCGTCAAGGTGCTGTTATGGTTAACCGTGCTTGCGGTTATCACAGGCGTATTCGGCGTCTGGTATCTTGGCAGGGATTTGCCGTCGTTCAGCCAGCTCGAAAACTTTACCCCGGAGTTGGCCACCAAAGTCTATTCGGCGGACGGCAAGCTGATCGAGGAGTTTTTCACGCAACGTCGATTTTACACGCCGTTGAGCGAAATCCCCGAAAATATGAAAAAGGCCGTGCTGGCGGTCGAGGACCACGAGTTTTACAAGCATTGGGGCATGGCGCCGACGCGTTTTTTTATAGTGACTTTGAAATATCTTCTTTCCGGCGGCAGCACGGAAAGCGGCGGCGCCAGCACGCTCACGCAGCAATTGGCGCGGCGGTTGTATCTCACGCCGGAACAGACCATCACCCGCAAGTTGAAAGAAATTCTCACCGCCATCCATCTTGAACGCGCCTACACCAAGGATGAAATCCTGGAAATGTATATGAACCAGATGCAGTTCAGCTATGCTACGTATGGCGTGGAATCGGCGGCGAGATATCTTTTCAACAAGTCCGTGCAGGAGCTGACGCTGTCGGAATGCGCGCTGCTCGCCGGCGCGGTACAGCTTCCCGGCGTCTACAATCCTTTTCGCAACTATGACCGCACCATAAAACGCCGCGACTTTGTGCTCAAACGAATGCTGGTTGAAAACTATATTTCGCAACAGGATTACGAACAGGCCGTCGCCGACGAGATCGCCTTGCGAGAGCGGTCGAACGAGGCGCCCATCGACGACGCCTCTTACTTTACCGAACATGTTCGTCGTCTTTTGTATGAAAAATATGGCTATGATATTTATGAAACCGGCCTGAACATTTACACGACGCTGGACACGCGCCTGCAAACGGCGGCGAACAAGGCCATCCGCGCGCATCTGCCAAAGCTGCAGGAACGGGTGAACAGGGACTTTCACAAAAAATCCAATTTCAAGTATATTTGCCCGCCCAGTTTGCTGGAAAATCAGACGCTCGAACAAGTGCTGCGGAACAAGGCCCTGGTCGATTCGATCATTGCGGAAAAATGCCGCGTTCAGGTCGCCTTTGTCGCCCTTAATCCCAAAAACGGCCACATTCTGGCCATGGTCGGCGGCCGCAACTTTGAAGAGAGCGAGTTCAACCGCGCCACCCAGGCGGTGCGGCAGCCGGGATCCTGTTTCAAGCCTTTCTTGTACACCGCCGCCATCGACAACGGCCTGATGCCCTATAACACAAAGTTGAACCAGCCGGTCACCGTGGAGGACATGGACGGCCAGGGCACCCGCTGGACGCCGCGCAACTATGACCATTCCGTGGGCGGCGAAACCACGCTGCGCGAGGGGCTGCGGCGATCACTGAATCTCATTTCCGTGCGCCTGATCAAGGAAGACGTGCCGCCGAAGACCGTGGTCGAGTATGCCCGCAATTTCGGCATCACCACGCCCCTGGAAGCCGTGGACGCACTGGCGCTCGGCTCCATCGGCGTCAAACCCATCGAGATCATTTCCGCCTTGGCGTGTTCGCCAACAAGGGCGTGCATGTGGACCCCATTTCGATTTTAAAGGTGGAAGACAAATACGGCAACATTCTGGAAACGGCGATGCCGCACAGTCGCGGCGTATTGCGCGAACAGACGGCCTACATCATGGCCAGCATGTTGCAGACCGTGGCCAGCCGCGGCACCGGCGCGGCGTCGCGGTCGGTGTACAAGTTTACTCATCCCGCCGGCGGCAAGACCGGCACTACCAACGACTATACCGACGCCTGGTACACCACCTTTACGCCGGAGCTGGTGGCCGGCGTGTGGGTGGGGCTGGACGACCCCGCCATGTCGCTCGGCGCGCGTCAGTCCGGCGCCGTGGCGGCGCTGCCGATCACCGCGCCGTTTATGAAAATGGCCGTGGATACGCTGCACATTCCGCCCACGCCGTTCGAACGACCGGAGGGCATCGTTGATGTGGAAGTGTGCCTGGAAACGCAAAAACTGGCGACCGAGTTTTGTCCCAATGTCATCAAAGACATCGCCGATGTTCGTTATGCGCCGAAAGAGTATTGCGACGTGCACACTGGGGAAAAATCCAGGGTTAAAAAGACGCCAAAGAAGCGGCGGATACGGTATTAAAGGCAAAACCATTTGGGGGCACAACATGTCGTTGCAAAGGCGTCCTCTCGATAATGGAGTCATATCTTTCCGCTCCGTCCCAAGTTGCACTTTGGACGGCAAGTAAGGGAAGCTTTGCTTCCAGACAGTAACTTCATAACATTACTATGCTCCCCCGGGTCGCCTGAGGCGATCTCCCGCAAAGAAATTTTAAACATTTAAAATTGAAGATTTTTTAACTATCTTTCTTCTTCTGTTTTTCTGATGTTAAATGATGAGGATATAAAAAGATGCAAGACGCAAAAGCAATGAAACTCAAAGTCGGCCTGGCCGAGATGCTCAAGGGCGGGGTGATCATGGATGTGACCACGCCTGAGCAGGCCAAAATCGCCGAAGACGCCGGCGCCGTCGCCGTCATGGCCCTGGAACGCATTCCGGCGGATATCCGCGCTCACGGCGGCGTCGCCAGAATGTCCGATCCCACGGTTATCAAGGCCATTCAGGAGGTGGTCTCCATTCCGGTGATGGCCAAATGCCGCATCGGCCACTTTGCCGAAGCGCAGGTGCTGCAGGCGCTCGGCGTTGATTTTATCGACGAAAGCGAAGTGCTCACCCCGGCGGATGAGGAATTTCATGTGAACAAGTGGGAGTTCAAGGTTCCGTTTGTATGCGGCTGCCGCAACCTGGGCGAGGCGCTGCGACGCATTGCCGAAGGCGCGGCCATGATTCGCACCAAGGGCGAAGCCGGCAGCGGCAACATCGTTGAAGCGGTGCGGCACATGCGCGCCGTGCAGGGCGGCATCAGACGCCTCGCCCTGCTTGGCGACGAAGAGCTGGTGACCGAGGCGAAGAACCTTGGCGCGCCGGTGGAGCTGGTTCGCCAGGTGAAGGAGCTGGGCAAACTGCCGGTGCCCAATTTTTCCGCCGGCGGCGTGGCCACCCCGGCCGACGCCTCGTTGATGATGCAGCTCGGCGCCGAAACCGTGTTTGTCGGCAGCGGCATTTTTAAATCCGACGACCCGGAAAAACGCGCCAAAGCCATTGTCTCGGCGACGACGCACTATACGGATTTCGATCTCATCGCCCGCGTTTCCGAGGGTCTCGGCGACGCCATGCCGGGATTGGAAATCAGCAAAATTCCCGAAGAAGAGCGCATGGCCGAGCGCGGCTGGTAGGCGGAGAAGCGTATGATAACCATCGGCATACTGTCGCTGCAAGGCGATTTTGAGCGACACCAAAGCATGATTTCGGCGTTGGGCCACGAAACGCTGCCGGTAAAGACGCGCGAACATTTGGCGCGCTGCCGCGGCCTGATCATTCCCGGAGGCGAATCCACAACGCTGATCAAGCTGATGAAAAAGCATGATATGTGGGATGCGGTCATCGAGTTCGGTAAAAAAATGCCCGTGTACGGCGCCTGCGCCGGCTGCATTCTCGCCGCCAGGGAGATCGTCGGCTTGCCGCAGGATTCGCTAAAGCTGATTGACATCGCCGTGCAGCGCAACGCCTACGGTCGCCAGGTGGACTCTTTTATTGACGACATCAAAATTCAATTGAACGGCAAAACGGATTCCATGGAGGGCGTGTTCATTCGCGCGCCCAGAATTGTATCGCTTGGCAAAAGTGTGACGCCATTGGCCTGGCATCATGATGACGTCATTCTCGCCGAGGAGGGCAACGTGCTTGTCGGCACGTTTCATCCGGAATTGACCGACGACCTGCGCGTGCATGACTATTTCATCCGCAAAGTTGCAAAAACCGCAAAAATCACAGGTTGATAAAAATTATGCTGGAACGAAAAACAGAAGGCTCCATCGTCTGTCCAAGCTGTGGACGACTCATTTCCGCGAATGCAAAAAAGTGCATCTATTGCGGCAGAAAGAATCCCGGTCTTTGGGGTTACGGCCCGTTGCTGCAAAAATATCTGGGCATGGGCAGCATGGTTCCCCTGGTCACCGGCGCAAGCATCCTGTTTTACGTCCTGTCGCTGTTGCTTGACCCCAAGGCAATTTTTCAAATGCAGGGCATTTTCGGGCTCCTGGCCCCGAGCATGAAGGCGCTGGACAGCCTGGGCATGACCGGCGCCTACGCCATAAGCCAGGGGCGCTGGTGGACGCTGATCACCGCCATCTATCTGCACGGCGGCATCCTGCACATCCTTTTCAACATGCTGTGGCTGCGGCAGTTGGGCTATATGGTG
Organism: bacterium; assembly: GCA_024278645.1. GTDB lineage: Bacteria > Zhuqueibacterota > Zhuqueibacteria > Residuimicrobiales > Krinioviventaceae > JAJRST01. The sequence goes on from JAJRST010000098.1 coordinate 9,264, forward strand.
GAACAGATTTACGGCGCCTCCCGCTCTTTTCTGATTTTCACAATCGCCGGCGTCATTGGATTTGTGGCCTCGGACTGGGTCAAAATCCCGTTCACTATCGGCGCCTCCGGATCCATTTTCGGTCTTTTGGGCGCGCTTGTCTATTACGGCAAAAAACGCGGCGGCGTGTTTGGCAGCGCCCTTTACCGCCAGGTCGGCACATGGACCATCGTTCTGTTTTTGTTCGGGTTTTTCATGCCGGCGGTGAACAACCTGGCGCACGCCGGAGGATTCATCGGCGGCGTGCTCGCCTCGTGGCTGTTCGGCTACCAGGAAATGAAAGCGGAGACGCAGATGCATAAAGTCGCCGCCCTGGCCACGGCCGTGCTGACCATCGTTTGTTTTGGCTTGGCGATTATGACATGGCTTTTGTGATTTGATTTAAATGAGGCGATGCAAGAGCGCCGCCGCAAAAGCGCCGACTACCGGCCCAAGGATTGGAACCCAGCTATAACCCCAATCGCTTCCCCCCTTGTTCGCAATGGGCGCCAACTGATGCACAATCCGCGGCCCCAGGTCGCGCGCCGGGTTGATGGCATAACCGGTCGTCCCCCCCAACGACAGACCGATGACAAACACCAACAGTCCCACCGGAAGCGCATCCAGCGCGCCGAGACCGACCTCCGGCGCGGCAATATTTAAAACCCCGTAGACAAGCACAACGGTTCCGATCACCTCGGACAAAAAATTATTCCATGGACGCCGGATGGCCGGCGCGGTACAAAAAGTCGCCTTGATGGCGCCGGCGTCTTTTGTCGCTTCATAGTGGTGGCGGTAAAACAGCCACACCAGCACAGCGCCGATGATCGCGCCCGTCACTTGCGCGATGATATATGGCGGCGCCTCGGACCATGGAAACAAGCCGGCGGCGGCCAACGCCAGGGTGACGGCGGGATTAATGTGCGCGCCGCTGATTGGGCCCACGGCAAACACGGCGACAAAAACGGCCATGCCCCAGGCCGCTGTGATGACAATCCATCCTGCATTTTCAGCATAGGTTTTGTTGAGTGCACTGTTGGCGACGACGCCATTGCCAAGAAGAATAAGAATCGCCGTGCCGAGCATCTCCGCAAGATATCTTTCCAAAGCCGCCTCCGTAATCGTTCTGGTCCATTGTGAGAGAACCAAGCAATGTTTCAATATTAGTAAAACGAGCCTGTAAATGCAAGAGAAATGAGCGCCAATACAAGCGCCAAACTTCCCTTGACAGGAAAAGGCTTTTCATTCTGTTTGAGAAAAAATTGTTTGAAATATGGGCTTTCCACTTTACATTATATTAAACCAACCCCGCCATAACACTCCAGGAGGTGCATTATGCAACAACACTACAAAAACTTCGCCCTCGCCTTTTTCTTCATCCTTGCGCTCACCACCACATCGCTTTTCGCCGGCGTCACCCACGGCCCGGTGGTCGGCGCCGTCACCCCCACTTCGGCGCGCGTCGTCGTGCGCATCGATGCCATGATCCCCGTGGTCTTTGAATTCGACACATCGCCGGATTTCAGCAATCCTGTTCTCAGCACCACCGCGACAGCCGATCCCGATTCCAATTACTTTGTCATCTGTTCGGTCAGCGGCCTGACGCCCAACACTCTTTACTACTATCGCCCGCTTTTGGACGGCATGCCCCAGGATGAGGTGCGCTCTTTTCAGACATTTCCCGAGGAAAACTCGGGGGCGACTTACGAGTTCAGTTTTGGCTCCGGCCAACAAAACGGAGAAGATGAAAATTCCTACAAGGGCGGCATCTTTCCGGTCATGGCCGAGGACAGGCCCCTCTTTTGGCTGCAAATCGGCGACTGGACCTACCCGGACACGACGGATACGGAGGAAAACCCCGACGACTATTTTTCCGTGGATTACGGCCGCGTGCTCGAAACATACGAGTCCAAATACGACCCCACTTTCCCGCTCGATGAACTGCTTAAAGTCACCTCCGTCGACTATGTTTTCGACGATCACGACATGGTCAACGACAACAGCGACATGACCTATCCGGGCATCGCCAACTCGATCCGCGGCTACAAGGCGGCCTTTCCGCACTATCCCCTGGCCAACGGCAAAAACGGCATCTGGCACAAATTCACCTGCGGCGACGCCGACTTTTTCATGCTGGATACGCGCACGCAACGCTCGCCCAACGAGTCGGCCTTTAGCATCAACTCGCAAGGCGTTTACTCGTATGTCTATCGCCCGGATCATCTCATGCTCTCCGCCAACCCCGACATCGACGGCGAGCTGCAAATCGACTGGTTGATTCGGGAGCTGCGCGAATCCACGGCGACGTGGAAGTTTCTGGTCAGCACCGTCGCTTTCAACCCGGCGGAACGGTCGACGCTGGAACTGGCGCTGTTGCTGCAGGGCACGAGCTACGACCCCGTCGACGTACCCGGCATCGGCCCCATGTCCGCCGCGGATATTGCCATCGCCTTTTCCGATCGCTGGGGCGGCTTTCCGGCCACGCTGCAAAAAATCATTCAGGGCGTTTATGACCATAACATTGAAAACGTCATCTTTCTCAGCGGCGACTCGCACAACACCGGCATCGACGACGGCGAGCATTCGTTCTTCCCAGAACTGATGGGCGGCGGCCTGGATCGCACCAATTCGCAAGAGGTGGCCATGGAAGCCACTTTTACGCTTCGCCTGTGGAACCGGGGCGGTCAATATTATGAAAACAACAATTTCAACAACGCTTATGGACGCGTCACCGTCTTTGGCGCCGACTCGGTGCGGCTGGAGGCGGTTGACGAGTACAAGGAAATCATCGCCTCCTACACGGTGCTGCCCGGCTACACCGTCGATCCCGTCCGCATCGGCGCCGCGCCGTACGGCCAGAGCTTTGGCGAGGTGACCATCGGCGAAACCGGGCTTTCGGCCATCGTGCTGTACGCCAGCGGCAGCGACACCGTGGAAATCAGCAACATCACCTTTACCGACGACGCTTTTTCCAAAGTGCTGCCCATTCAAAAACTGCTGCCCGGCCGCGCCCTGCGCCTGCTGCTCAGATTCAAGCCCACTGAAGCCCGCTCCTACGAGGGCGCGGTGGTCATCGAA
>JAJRST010000008.1 GCA_024278645.1 bacterium
AGAGCGTGGGCGCCAAAAGCGCCCAACGCCACGCTCAAAAAGCCGAGCGCTGCGGCGCTTGTGAACCAAAATCTATCCATTATAAAACCTCCGGGGAAATGGCCTTGCGAGTCACGCACGCAATCGCCTGTGATAGTTTATAATGAAAACATGTAATTCGCTCACATGCATGCGCAATATACAAATTTTTTACCTTTTTGTAAATTCAAACCGCAAAAGATACAGCTTTGGATATTGTCCTTGCCGGTTGCTGCTCCGGTACAGAGTCATTATTCTTCATCTATACGCCGAGAACGTTATCAACGGCGGCGATCAACACGTCATTCCCGACGGGCTTTTCCAGTATTTCCGCGATATTGTCTTCAAGGTCCGTTCGGTCTGTAATCTGGTCCTTGTTAAATTGTCCAGAGATAATAATGACCGGCGTTTCGGCATTCAAGGGGGTCTTTCTTTTTTTTGCCAGAATTTGAAACCCTGCTTCCGCACCCACAGGCGACAGACGCATATCGAGCAGGACGACATCATAAATGTTGTTCTTTAAAGCCTCCATGGCCTCGCGAAGATCTCTCGCCTGCTGAATGATATACTCGCCCTCATTCAGCAACTTTTGAAATGCAATGCGTATGACAACATCATCGTCTACAATGAGTATTCTCTTCATGATTGCTCCTTTCCATTTTCCCTGAACGGCAATTTCATTACAAACTTTGCACCGATTGTAAATGAGGGGTCGACATCGATTGTCCCGCCATGCGCTTCCGCCACAACTTTTACAAAAGTCAAACCCAGCCCCATCTGGTGTACTTTGGAGATTACATTTTTTCCTGTATGAAATCGCTTAAATATTTCTTTCCTTTCATGCTCCGTTATCGTTTCCCCGACGTCAGAGACAGAAATATACAGTTCATTGTTTCGTATCTTTGAGGTAATGTTGATAAAAGTTCCCGGTATACCATATTTTATGGCGTTGTCGAGCAGATTGGCGACAGCATCATAAATCAAAGTCTCATCAAGCAGCACCGGCAGATATGGCTTTTTCAATACTGTATTTATTCTCAAACCTTTGTCGGCGGCGACAAGCTCGTATGGCTTTATCACCCTTTGCATCAGCTCGCGCACATCAACCTGCTTTTTGTTCAATTTTAAATTCGTGTCTTCAACGCCGACCAGGTGAAGCATTGTATTTATGGTCGTTTTCATTTTGATAATTTCATGTTCCAACAGCGTCCATAATTCCTGGTCGCTGGGGTCCTTTTGCAACAGGTCCGAGATGGTTATAATAGGCTGCATCAGGTTTTTCATGGTGTGTGAATATTCCTGGGTGTAGAATTCCTTCAACTCGTTGGATTTTTTGATTTCATTCAGCAGCAAACCTGTCTCAATGCCGATTGAAATTTGCCCCGCCAACGCTTCAAAAGCCGCCATGTCGTCCTCGGTGAATTCCCGGCTGCCGAAAATATCCATGCGGCGCTTGTTCAATGTTCTGATGACGCCGATTTTTTTATTTCCCTTGCGCAAAACGACGTACATAATGTTCTGCACTTTTTCACCGATTTGCTGTGAATAATAATCATAAGCCTCCAGGTTGAGCACTTTTCTGCCGCCTTTTCGCTGTCTTTCCGCAACCGTTTCCAGGTCCTCATAAATTTTTTTACGCCCCCTTTCGAACACAGAGCCGACGAACGATTGTCCGATTTTGTATTTTTCTACAAGATTAATTCTCTTGATTCGTTCTCCTTTTATATTGCATAAGTAGGTGGTCTGCCGTACAAGTCTCTGGTTATCGCCCTCGCCTTCAAGTAAAAAAATAGAGCAGCTTGACGTGTCGAGCACTTCACACACGCGTTTCACCGCCAGCGACATCCAGGCCGGCCGCAAAGACATTCTGGATATTTTTCTGTTCATATCGATGATAAGTTTTTTCGTTTCATCATTCAGACGCAGCCGTTGACTTTGCTCTGCATTCATCAGCGCCTGACCGGCCCACTCGGAATAGTCGTTTAAAATCTCCAGCTCGTAATTTGAGATGAACTTGTCCGGTAAATCCGGCTCGACCGAGACCTTGGCTATGATTTCACCGTCTGCCATCACCGGTATTTCCACCCATTTCACTTTTGCCAGAATTCTGTTGTTCGGCACCAGTTCATCATCCACCTTATAGACATGTTGGTAATTTCGCGCCGGCGCCCATTTATAGCCCTCGTTTGGCTTTACCAGAAAAAGAGTCGGGTACTTTTCGCTGCAAGTGATGCGCGTTGGCATATCTTCTTCAATCGAGTATTGATAATTTTTTATGTTAAACTTTTTTGGCATGCCCAGTTGTTTCACGCCGACAAAAACATCGCTGTCTTTTTGACATTTATAAAATCGAACGCGGCTATACCCCAAGTCCACAAAGCCCTCCAGAAACAGATCAAGTCTTTTGGTCCAATCCGGCTCGGCTTCGATTTGTTTTAATTTATTTTCCACTTTCTCGCGGTCTGTTCGCAGCCGACAGGTCTCAATGATGCCGCGGATTTCGCCGACCTGGTCGCGAATGGGCGCTGCATGAATATCGACCGCCTCCTCCTTTCCATCCCAGGTAGAGTATGAACGATAGGTTCTTACGGCGCGCCGCGAGCTAATCGCATTTCTGGAGATGCAATCAGGACAGGGTTCTTTGCCTAGCCCCTTTCGTTCAAATCGCCGCCAGCAGTAATCGTATTCCAGGGGCACATTATTTTCAAAATGCTCTTTCTTGGCTTTGTTGACATAGTGTAGTCGTCCAAAATATTCGTCGCTCGGATCAATGACAACCACCTCATCCGGAATGGCATCCAGGATTTTTTCAAGCCAAATTCTTTTGGCCGTCTCCTCAATCCACAGCAAAAGATATTCAAAGATGAGCGGCTTTTCCAGGCAGGCTGTAGCCCCGGCCTCCTGCGCCGCCTGGGCCAGCTTGTCCACCGAGCCGTAATAGATGATGATATCCAGATTCTTGCCGTACTTTTTCTTGGCTTCACGCGTAAATTCGATGCCGTTCATCTCCGAGTTGTCAAGATAATGATCGATAAGAAGGATATTGGTATGTTCCAGCTCTTGTCGCGCGACGCCCATGTCTCGGGTGAAAATGACAAACGGGTAGTCGTTCTGCATCAATCTTGCCCTGGTCGATGAACCGGTCTGTTCATCATCATCAAGGATCAATATCCGAATATATTGCAACAATTCGGAAAGCGCTTGTTTTCGCTCCATTTTTCCCCTCTCAATTTTGCGGCAGCTCAAGCAAGAATGTCACGCCGGAGAGCCTCCGCGTTTCTTTTACGCTCAATTTTCCCCCCATCTCTTTGGCCAAACGCCTCGAGATGGCCAGCCCCAACCCGGACCCTTTATTCTTTGTTGTATATAGCAATTCAAATATTTTCTCCCGCCTTCTTTTATTAACGCCCGGCCCGTTGTCCTTGAATTCAATTTTGATGGGAAGCTTGTCTTCCTTGTCGCGGTATGCGGAGATCATGATCTCGCCCGTCTGCTTGCGCACCAGCGGAATAAAGTCAATGCTGTTTAGAAACAGGTTGATGAGAATCTGATTCAACGACGATACGTTTGTGGAGACCTGCAGATTTCGCGGCGCACTAAAGCTCACTTTTACCCTCGCTCGCGCCGCGACGGGCGTTATGGTTTGAACAAAATCGTTTAAATATTTTTCCAACAATATGGCCCGTTTATCGCTTGTACGCAACAGGTTGAGAAACAGCTCCTCGACATTACGGGTGCGTTTTTCCGTCTCCAGCGCGCCGTCTATCGCTTGTTCAAACCGAGCTAAAAAGTTTTTATCCGTGCCTTTAATTTTTCCGGCGTTCAAATGAATACTGTCGGTCTTTAAAATTTCCAGCCAGTAATCCATGGATTGAATTTGATTTTTGATCTCGTGCATAAAGTTTGAGGCCAGCTTGCCGGTAAGCACAAATCTTTGTTCATTGACATTTCTCTCCAGCAATTTATTATGCTCTATTTGCGCGCGCACGGCAAGCTCGCAAAAGTTAAAAATTTCTTTCTGTAATGATGAAAACTGTCTTTTCTTTTCGCCAAAGAAAAACAGGCCATAGCCATACTCGTCGACGATATTAATGCGAATGCCGACGAGCGATTCAAAAAATCCCAGCGGCTTCATATATTTGAAATTATAGCCTCCCCCCTCTTCAAAAATAAAATCGCCGTCAACAATGACGTCGCTGATGGGGGAAAACTGTAAATGCCCTCTGTCAAACTCGCCTAGTTTTTTGCTCCTGGACGTCGAGGCATAGATCTCGGTCTCCATAGTATTTTGATCAAGTTGGAAAATGGCGACAAATGAAGAGCCTGTCAAATATTTAATATCAAAGAGCAGCGTTTCCAAGTCAGGCGTCTGTATGTCTCGTTCCATTTCATGAGCATCGAGGTCATCAGTTTTACTTTCCCGCACCATGTCCGGCGGCGCTTCGATTTGCTTTTCTGCCGCAATAGTATTGAGTGCACTAATGAGCTCCTCGGCGGCATGTGGTATTTTCAGTTGCGCGTTGTAAAGCATACTCTTTTGAAGTTCCGTCTTGTGGTCTCGCAAATCCTCCGCTGTGCCTAAAATCAACAATGGCGAATCAGGGACGTGCTTTTGCAATTGCGAGGGAGTAAGTTCCGAACCGGAATAGCAGCCGACAATGAACAATGTTTTTTCCGTACATACCCCGTTTTTTTCAATATCCTCCATTTTTATAATGCTCGCATCGACCTGAAAGCTTGCCAACATGCCGGACAGCGACTTTGCAACCTCGTTGTCGTGAAGGAGAATACATACTTTGTTGAATCGCTTCCTGAAATTCTTCGAGAGCGTATATTTACGGCGCACCTGGCGCGTCTGCTCCCACCGGTAAACCTGCAATGCAGAGGTCAGTTTTTCTTCAATTTTAAAAGTGGCCCGGCGATTGGCCTGGTCTTTCTCATTTGCAAAAAGGCCCCTGGCGCTCAAAACCAGGACTTTTTCCTGCTCGTCGATTTTTATCACTTACAGACGCACCAGGTCGTCCACCATAAGTATTTGATCTACAGTGTCGGCGGACATCCACATTTCACTCCGCGGAAGAACGCCGACAATGCCGGGAATGACTTCAACGAGCGCTTTGCTTTCCGTCAAGAGAACAACTTCACCCTCAATAAAGTCGCCGACTTTTATTCTTTTGATATATTCATCCCAGGGATTCTCGGCCGCCTGACGAAAAGAGATTTCGATGCTGTAATATCTGGAATTGAAACCGATGATTCTGGCCTTGACTCTCTGCCCCGCGCTGAAATGCTGATGTAAATTGACGACCCGTCGCGTCAGCATGGCTTCGGACCTTTTGGTATAGCCGACGGCGCCGCCGTCAATCCGGCTATGGATGCCGCCGTGATCGACTCGTTCAATTTCAGCCGTCACCATCTGACCGACATGATACCGCTTTAAGGTCTCGTTCCAGTCCATGATTATTTCCCCACGACAGACTGATATTTAAAACCGAGATAAATTAATTTTTCAGTGTGGTTGGTTATTTGGCGACCCGCCCCGCTTGTATTTTAACAACTTTGCAACTTTAGCAAGCAGCCTATTTATAAAATATGAATTATACCGTGAGACGCAAGGAAAAAGTCAATAAAGGAAGGATAGTCCATTGAGCCGAATAAATAATAAAATCCAAATCCCAAATTCCAAAACTTGACAAATTTAGTGATTTGGATTTTGGGATTTGTGATTTTTGCTCAACGTGCCTGGGGCAATGAATGCAGACGCTACTTGAGCAGCAGCGCTCGCGTCACCTGGGAATAGTCGCCGGCCTCAAAGCGTATAAAATAGGTTCCCGAAGGCAGCAACAGGCCGTCGTCGTCGACGCCGTTCCAGATGATTTGACGTCGTCCGGCGCGCATACGGCCGTCCACCAGCGTGCGCACGCGGCGACCGCCGAGGGAAAAAACCCGCAGCCGAACATCCTCATCGCGCGCGACATCGAACACGATGGTGGTGCTTGGATTGAACGGATTGGGATAATTTTCATACAGCCTTGACTGCTTGACGGCGCCTGCCCGGCTGTCCTCAACTGCCGAGGGATTGAGAGAAAAGGACTGTTCTTCCGACCAATCCGACCATTGTAAATTGCGGTCGCGATAGCGCACCCTCCACCAGTAGGTTTTGCCCGGCTCCAGCGGCGAACTCTCGTCCAATGGCAACTGCGTCAAATCGACGCCGGCGTTGCGATCAATGGGCGTATAGTCCGGGGCGCCGGTATCCCAGTAGATATTTTCGAAATCGCGTAAAACATCAATTTTGGAAGAGGCGTATTGGCCTTTTTGCGCCGTAACCTGAAATTGCGAGCTGAGAAGCGGGTATGTCCCTGTAAAAGTCGAAGCCTGTAACAGCACAGAAGCCGATCCGCTGCCGACCGCGGAAGCTGAAAGAGCAGCCGGCCTTTGCGGCGGCGTCTCATCCCCTTTATTGCGAAAGAATTGGTCGAACAGGACATTGTGCATGGGCTTGTCTTTATGGCCCAGACTGTAAGAATAAGCCTCATAGGATTTATTTTCCATATCAATGTCGAAAAGTGTGTAACAGTAATAATCATAAGACATTTGAATTTCCGGGTACTCGGTCTGGTTCGAATACATGCGCCAGCGATCCAGCGCGGAGCCGCCGCCGCCGTTGAGCATGAGGCGAAGGTTGCCGTCCAACACCTGGCCTCGCTCATAATTATGCGAGTGGCCGTACACGACCAAATCCGCCTTGCT
>JAJRST010000099.1 GCA_024278645.1 bacterium
GTGGACATGAAAGCGGCGAGCAAACCGGCGATGACCAGGCCGCGTATGCCGACGGGCAAGTATTGCAACAGCACCACGGGCATGACTTTTTCCGAATCCGTCACCCCGGCGACGCCGACCAAGGCCAGCAGGGCGATGCCCATAGTCATGGCCCAACGGACGACGAGAAAAAAGCTCCAGGCGGCGCCCACTTTTGCAGCGTCGCGCGCATCCCGCGCCGCCAGGAAACGCTGAAAATCATACATCTGCGCAGGCCCTCCGGCGTTCAACAGCAGGCCCTTCATCACCCACACGGCGACCAAGGCGCCGAAAAATTCAAACTCGGCGTGCGCCGTCCCCGCCATTTCCGGCAGACGCCAGGGGACGCGCAGCGAGGTCCAGTCGGCCGGCAACACGGCCAGGGCCTCGGGCGTCAACTTTTGCCAGGCGATGAAAGCGATGAAAACGCCGCCGAGCGTCAGGATGATCGTTTGAAAGACGTCGGTGATTACGACGCTGTACAGGCCGCCGAGGATGACGTAAAAAGTGGTGACGCCGATGATGAGCATGGCCAGGATGTCGGCGTGATAGACGTCGAGGAATTGCGCCGCCGCCGCCGAGGTGAAAATATTTTTTAAAGGCGCCAGGGAGATGTACACGGAGGCAAACTTGCCGATGCCCTGGTAGGCATAGCCGATGAAACTGGCCAGGGTGATCACCGCCATCAAGGCGTAGGTCGTTCGCGCCAACCTCCCGCCGCGGTCGTCGCCAAAGCGCGTCTTCATCCACTCGGCGGCGGTCATCACGTTGGAGCGGCGCACCCATTTTCCCATGTAGGCCATAAAAAACGCCGCCATGTACACGCCCCACATCCAGTGGTGCCACATGGATTTCATGCCCAGGACGAACAGGATCGACACGATCCACATGGTGCCGGTGATATCGAACGTGGACACCGAGCCGGACATGGCCAGCGGCAGCCAGTGGATATTTTTCCCGGCCATGAAATAGGCGTCCAGGTTTCTGGAGGCGCGCTTTTGATACCACACGCCCAGACCGATGACGACGACAAAATAAAAGACGATGATGCTGTAATCGACGGTCGCCATTCAAATATCTCCTCGATCCGACATACGGCGCCTGCCCGATGAGCGCCCAAGCAGGAGCTTGGGCGCCAGGACGATGATGCTGTAATCGATGCCGGCCATATTTATTTTTGCGCCAAAAGTTCAACCAGCTTTTGCGGATAATTGGTGATGATGCCGTCGGCGCCCATCTTGATGAGCGCCAGCATGTCGTCGATGTCGTTGACCGTCCACTTCCACAGTTCCAGCCCCTTTTGGTGCGCATAGTCGACCAGCTCCGGCGTGGCGTCGTCGCCGATGCCGATGGCGTCGGCGCCGAGTTGCACTGCCTTGTCGACGTCGGCATTGGACGCTTCGCCGACGAGATAGAGCGCCGGGATGTCGGGGCGCAATTTTTTGGCCTCGGCCACCTGATCGGCGTCAAAGGAAAAAATGATGACGCGGTCGGCCATGCCCAGCTTGTCCACCAGGTTCAGGATGTCGCCGACAATGCCCGGCTTGCGGGATTTGATTTCAATGCACACCTTGATATCGTTCTTTTTCGCCAACTGCAGGGCCTCTTTCAACGTTGGCAGCGGCTCGCCGGCGAATTTTGCATCGAACCAGGAACCGGCGTCCAGCTTTTTCAACTGTTCACATGTATAGTCGGCCACGGCGCCCTCGCCGTTGGTTGTGCGTTGCAATGAATCATCGTGGATGACGATGAGCGAGTCGTCTTTGGAGACCCAGACGTCCAGCTCAAAATAGTCGGCGCCGAATTCAACAGCCTTGGCGAATGAGGCCAGGGTGTTCTCCGGCGCCACGGACGAAGCGCCGCGATGGCCGATCACTTTGACCCGGGGTTGTTGCGTCGTGCAGCTCGCAAGAGCAAGGACGAGGAGAAAAAGAATCATCGTTCGCATCGAAACTCTTCCTTTCGGTTTGTGTGATAGTGAGTATTAAACAATTGTTATGGCTTTACGAACAACGCCGAAGCGGGCAGCGTTTGCCTGGCCACGCCCGGCCCTTTCCAGTAGACGCGCAGCGTCTGGCCGCCGCCGGTTTGAAAATAGGCGACCTTGATCGCATGTTTTCCGGCCGTCAACCGGACGTCGCCGCCCATTTCCGCCGCGCCGTGTTCGCCGTCATTGTCGACGACGAGACGATCGTCAATAAACAGTTGACTGCCGTCGTTGGAAAGCGTGTAAAACGTATAAACGCCGTCGGCGGGGATGTCCACATAACCTGAAAAAATGAGGGCAAACTCCTCCTTTGGAAAATCGCCCCCCCGCAAATCGATTTGCATCGAACGGCCCGTTTGCGACGGCGGGAGATTAATAAAGTCGGCGACACGTAAAAAGCGCCCCCGAATCAAAGCCCACTGCACGCCGTTCACTGTCGGATCGACAAAATCATACACGCTCTGCACGACGGCGCTCGAATGCAGGTCCTGCTTAAACGCCCTGGCCTTGACGATTGTATTTTCCCGGACGATGAACGGACGCTCGAACAGCGGCGACATTTCGTTCGGCTCGCTGCCGTCCGTGGTGTAACGAATCTGAGCCGCCGGCGTCGGGCAGGTTATATCGACGCTGACCTGGCCGGGGATGGCCACGGTCGAGTCGGGCGGCGTAATCATGGGTGAACGCGTGTACAGCATGGGCTTCTTTACGCGGACATTCGGCGAAGCAAAAGCATAGCGTCCGGATTCAATCTCAAAGACGGCGCACTCATCCTGCATTCGGACAAAACGCACGCCCTCGGCGTCGACGGCCGGGCCGCCGCTCTCACGCACATCCGACACCTCTTGCGCCGGCACATAAATCGTCGCCGTGGCGTTCGCCGGAATATTGATGCGCCAATGAAACGTGCCGCCCTTTATCTTCCACTCGCTTTCGATGCGCCCGTGCATGGCATTCAGGGAGGCCTCGACATATTTCAGATCGCCGACCACACGCGGCCGCATGATGATATGCCTGAATGCCGGCTGCCCGGGATCGGGTTTAATGCCGGCAAGATTTTCGTAAAACCAGGTGATCAAATCGCCCAACAGCATGACGTGATTGTGCGAATTCATCGACGGGTCGCCGGTGTCGCCGTTCCACAGCTCCCATATCGTCGTGGCGCCGCGTTCGATCATGTAGCCCCAGCTCGGATAGCTGTTTTGCGCCGCCAGTACATAAGCAATCTCAGCACGGTCGTTGTCGGTGAGTACGCGCATCAGCCACTGGCAACCAATCAGACCCGTACCGATATGTCCGTCGTTCCGGCCCATAATGTTGTCGACGAGGTTTTGCACAATGGCCTGGCGATAGGAATCGGGAACCAAATCAAAGGCCAGGGCCAGCACGCTGGAAGTCTGGGAATTGTTGCCATAAGCGGGCGGCTGTAAATACAGGAACTTGGCGTTAAATGCTTTTTTTATCCTTTCGGCGCGTTGTCGAAATTTCGCCGCATCCTCCTTTTTCCCAAGCAGAAGGGCGTAACGCTGCATGAGACGGTTCTCGTAGTAAAAGTAGGCCGTGCCGATATACTCGCCGCTCGTCGTTCGCGACGGATCGTTCGAGTGGATGAGCCGCTTGTCTTCCGGCGGCGCACACCAGTCGCCGTAAGTGTCCCGCGGCATAATGCCGTTTTGCAGGTAGCCGCTCATGTGCTCGATCCACTTTTTCATCGTCGGATAGTGGCGCTTTAGCGTCTCGATGTCGCCGTACTGCTCGTACAACATGCCGGGAATGATGATGTAGGAGCCTGGCCAGGTGGTGTTGTCCGTGTAAATCGGCCAGTAGGATGGCGCGACGTTGGGAATGCTGCCGTTGTCGAGCTGCGCGTCCTGCATATCCTGCAGCCATTTATTGTACA